>SBGG01000089.1 GCA_006226685.1 Sphingomonadales bacterium | reverse complement strand
CGTATCGCCGCCGCGCCATCAGCCCACCCTTTCTGGTGAACGCTGAATCACGCAAAAACAGAAAACTCAACTGGTTTTATGAGTTTACGCCCTAGCTAGGAACCTCAATTTTTGACTATGAACGGGGCAAACGAACATTCTGTTGCGCAACGCATTTGAGCGCTCCTCATCGCAACGATATGATAGAAGCGGCTCCACTCCTCATATTATAGGATTGGAAGGGGCTAACCCGTCCGGTTAGCCGGCAATGACCGAAAAACGGGGGCGTGGACGCGCGTTGTCCTCCTGTGAATCCTATAATGGGTGAGGGACGCAAGGATGTTATGTTCCGCAATCGGGAGATGCGCATGCGTTCATCGCTTCTTCTGCTTCCGGCCCGCCTCGTTCAGTGCCGCCGGGCTGGCCCTATCGGCAAGGGAAGGCTGCCGTCAGCGGTGACTGAGCCATGGTCTGGAGGGTGAATTGTACGCACGTACACGGGATATAGAGGCCAGAGGCGGCATCTGCCTCCGAATCTGTATTGAACCCAGTCCCTTCGGTGTGATGGTCAGGCTGGAACGGCGCGACAGCGCCTATTGCCCTCTGGTCCTGCTGAGCCTGTATGGCACGGAGATATTGAGCGGCTTCATCATGGCGGCGCGACTGAGCATTCCTTTCCCGATTCCGGATGAAAATGTGGAAGGACATCTGCCTGTCCGTTTTCACCTTGATTGCAACGAGGGTGCCCGGGTGGTGATCGAACAGGAAGGAAATATGCCGCTCCTGATCGATGAACCGCTGTGGGATCGCCTCTATGCGGAACTGTGTCTGGTTATAGCCCATGGCCGGGAACTGGCACGGCTGGCCGGAATCTCCTTGCATTAGGGTCCTGATCCTAAGCGCTTCTTCAAAGGGGCTTGTGTCGTCCGGGCAGCCCGAAATGATATAGGTATAACGCCTTACGGGAATAGCACTGATTGTTTACCAGGCGCCAAGGGATAAGTTTCTCCGTCAAGGTCGCTCAAAAGCCTTTCGGGCGCAGGCTCGAGATAAATAGCGGGGAGGGATGAGATGGCCATGATGTATCATCCGGCAGAGCAGGGCAGGAACGGAGATATGGCTTCGTCCGGGCGATATGATGTCTCTATGCGCCTTTCCGTGCGTGACCCCGGCCTGCTTTGGCGCATGGCCGCCGCGAAGATGCTGGGCATAGGCGGCTTTGCCGAGGAGGATGTCGTGGAGGTGCTTGGCCCCATGGAAGATCCTTCGATCATCGATTGCATCGTGATGCTGGTCGGGCCCTGCGATCTGGAGGGATGTTGTTTCGAGGACTTTGCGATTGCCCCGGTGGGAGCGGTTGTCGGGGTGGCCGGAAAAGCCCGGCCGACGCGCATCGCGCCGGGGCGGGGATCGCCGCTTTTCAGGGTCGGCGGCGATCGTCCGGATGCCAGGGCCGCTGGTGGAAAATGACGGGGAGGCAGGTCGGCGGACATTTGGCGGCCTGATCTTTCCGGGGGACGTTGTGGGCGTCATTCTCTCCCCCCCTTGGCTTGGCGTCCCGGCGTGGGTCCTGTTCCGGCCGTGCGTTACCCATCGCGCGCGGCCGGGGCGGGGCCTTGGATAGAAGCGAGCATAGCATGCGGCTGACCCGCGCCCCTTCGTCGTGATGCTGCCTGTCGACCCGACCTGTTCAGGCGAAAGGCTGTGGGGAAGGGGGGAATGAAGGGAGCCAGCGGACACATGTGGGGGACTGGTCCGCTGGCTCTTCAGCACGCAATCCGACTATTTCGGCGCGGGGTGAGGCGGCATTCCCGTCTGGGGACTGGATCGATGGAAACGATGCCTCACATTTCCCTTATAGGATGAATATCGGCATCCCGACTCGATGCCGCATGAATTTGTGCATTGCCGATGATGGGGCCTGACCCACGGCCGGAATCATGCTTCGCCCGCTTTTGTCCGCGCGCGATTATTACATCTTGTTCCGCCCCGTTGTGCGGCGCGCTCGCAGGATTCTGCCTGCCCTCGCGGTTTGCCGGGCGGCATGTCTCCTCCTCCAGACCCGTATAAAGGGATGCATGAAGGGATTCATGCCGTTGATCGAAGCGTTCGATCACTGTCTGCATATCATTCGGTTTGGGTCAGGGGCCGCCTGCTGATAGCCTGCTTGCAGTCCACAAGTTGGGCGTTAGCCCCAGCGTCGGCCCAGATGCCGGCCTTGCCCGGGCAAGCAGGAGAGAAGAGATGAACGACATGACGAAACAGCCGGGCAAATGTCCGGTGATGCATGGCGGGAATACGGTCAGCGGCAAATCGGTGATGGATTGGTGGCCGGAGGCTTTGAACCTCGATATTTTGCATCAGCATGATCGCAAGACCAACCCGATGGGCGGGGATTTCGATTATCGGGAAGAAGTAAAGAAACTGGATGTCGAGGCGCTGAAGCAGGATATGCGCGCGCTGATGACCGACAGTCAGGACTGGTGGCCGGCGGACTGGGGCCATTATGGCGGCCTGATGATCCGCATGAGCTGGCACGCGGCGGGGTCCTATCGCACCGCCGACGGGCGTGGTGGCGGCGGCACCGGCAATCAGCGGTTCGCACCGCTCAACAGCTGGCCCGACAATGTCAGCCTCGACAAGGCGCGTCGCCTGCTGTGGCCGATCAAGAAAAAATATGGGAACAGGATCAGCTGGGCGGATCTCATCATATTGGCGGGCACCATCGCCTATGAAACGATGGGATTGAAGACGTTCGGATTCGGCTTCGGTCGCGCGGACATCTGGCACCCGGAAACCGACACCTATTGGGGCGCGGAAAAGGAGTGGCTGGCGCCGAGCGATGAACGCTATGGCGATGTCGCTGACCCGTCGACGATGGAAAATCCGCTGGCAGCGGTGCAGATGGGCCTCATCTATGTGAACCCGGAAGGCGTCAACGGCCAGCCCGATCCTCTGAAAACGGCGGCGCAGGTGCGGGAAACCTTCGCCCGCATGGCGATGGATGACGAGGAAACCGTCGCCCTGACGGCGGGCGGCCACACGGTCGGCAAATGCCATGGCAATGGCGATGCGGCTTTGCTCGGCCCGGCACCGGAGGCCGCCAATGTGGAAGAGCAGGGGCTGGGCTGGTCCAACCCCACCGGCACCGGCAAGGGCCGCTATACCATTACCAGCGGCATTGAGGGGGCGTGGACGACCCATCCGACGCAGTTCGACAATGGCTATTTCGACATGTTGCTCGGCCATGAGTGGGAATTGAAAAAGAGCCCTGCGGGCGCGTGGCAGTGGGAACCGGTCAGTATCGCCGAGGCCGACAGGCCGGTCGATGTCGAGGATCCGTCGATCCGCTACAACCCGATCATGACCGATGCCGACATGGCGATGAAGATGGACCCGGTCTATCGCGCCATTGCGGAGCGGTTCCACAAGGACCCCGCCGCGTTCCGCAATGCCTTCGCCCGCGCCTGGTTCAAACTGAC
>SBGG01000004.1 GCA_006226685.1 Sphingomonadales bacterium | reverse complement strand
ATCCGGTTTTGCCCCCAAACCCACGCCTAGCAAAATCAAATACTTACCAGCTCGCGTTCCCTGCGTGTTCCGCCGGCACTGTTCAACTTGGGTCATGCCCACATTCCACCGCGTCCTCTCGCGCTTCATGAATCCGAAGAAGAAGCGCCGCGCAAAAAACCGCCGCAAACGCGGCCTTCGCGCGCTTCTATCGCGCACGATGTTCCGGTCGAAATTCCTCTCCGCTCCGGCATCGCCGCCCGCGCCGAAACCGGTGCCGTCAGCGCAGCAAAAGCCGGAGGCGCATACCAGCGCATTAAGCTCGTGCAACAAAACACCGCGGCCTTTGCGCGGAAGATTCAATCGTCCACCAAAACTATGACGTTTAAATAACGCCTATTGAAAATAGTTTTCTCTTGCCGGATATTAATGAGAAATGTGATTATTTCTTACAAAGAAACTACGAATCACCAAAAGATTATAACATTAATTGCATTTACGTAGGTGTGTCTTGTGCGCTGATAAAACGTCATCTTCAAACCGTCTATTTAAGCTCATTGTCAATGGCGTCTATTGGATAGTGAGTATTGCCTTTGGCCTTTTCATAGCAATTTTCGCATTTCTTATTTTTACTTTCTATGAATCAAGCGACGCGTTGGCAATTCAATCGGCTGTATCCAAGGCCATTGAGGGTGGCCGAGATGAACTGGCCGCTTCAGACGTATTCTCTCCGGAAAACGGTTTTTCAGCTAACGGATACGACACGCTTTGTTTTTTACGAGGTGCAAGTGTCCCCGCTGATTACAGCGTCTACGTAGAGAAGCTTTTGTCGAGCGATCAAATCAATGGAACACAGTTCCGTAATCTTCCTGACATGTTCGAACACTTCAATCATGCCGCATTGTTTATACTTTTCAAGGGCGATGCGCCAACCGTAATTCACTTACGAAAAATAGGTTTTATAGCGAAGGGTAAAAACAGAAAATCAGACTTCTTTAGCTTTCGCTTTGATAAAATGTCCAGGACGGACACGTCTGATTATTACGGCTGCCATCCATTTAGCGATGCTGTGTTCAAGTTCTATTTTGACTCTAAGCGGCCTTACACCGTATTCCTTTCCAAACAACATTAAAAGAGAAGGACTTGCAAGATGGGTGCTCTGGCCATTACTAGATATGTCGTAGAGGGGGCTGCGCTTATTGGCTTGGGAGGCGGAAGTGTCGCTCTAATCATTATGGTCAATGAGGCCACGGACGCATTTACTCAGGTATATGGTTATCCACCTGAGCCCACTTCAGAGCTGTGGGATACGTTCCGTCACGGCTATTCCAGTGCCCGAATGACACAGTTGCTAGGCCCAGAGGCAGGCCAGTTTCTTGGTGACTTAAACGAATTAAAGTCAGCCAATGCACCGGAAGACCGCAGAGTCGATTACTACAACAACGACATAGCCTCCGCTATGTGGGGGGATCGTCCTAACCCTACCTCGTTTGGGACAGTCGATGCGACTTTAGCTGGCTTGGTGAAGGACGCTATAAGCCAAGGCGTTCTTAAAACCGACGGCGCGGGCGGCAATGCGGGAGACGTTCCTTCCGATTACGAGCAAACAAGAGGCGGATTTTTTGGTGAAGATTTAATCGAGTGGTATAGGCCAGGAAAAGAAGCTTTTATTGATCCAGTTTTAAAGTTCATAGCGGATTCAGTGAAAAAAATTCAGGCTGTCGTAAGCCCGTGGCTTACAGAACTGGGCGAATTTTTTCAGAGCGTACTCAACTGGCTATCTCCCCTCGTTCTCGACCTCGACGGAAACGGGATTGAACTTACATCTGTAAACGGAGAGGAGTATGTACACTTCGATCACAACGGCAACGGCTTCGCCACTGCTTCCGGCTGGACGGCGGGCGTAGATGGCTTCCTTGCGCTTGACCTGAACGAAGACGGCATCATCAACAATGGCACGGAGTTGTTCGGCAACCAGACCGGCTATGAGAATGGGTTTCTTGCGTTAGCTGCCTACGACAGCAATGGGGATGGCTCGATTACCGCTGAAGATCAGGTTTGGGAATCCCTTCGCGTATGGGTGGACGTGAATCAGAACGGTATTTCTGAAGAAGGCGAACTGCACACGCTAGATTCCCTTCTGATTACCTCCATCAGCCTGTCATATACAGAAGTCAGCTACCAGATTGAAGGCAACGACGTGCGACAGGCTGGCACATTCGTTATGGATGGCAGTGTCCGTGACTTGGCTGATGTCTACTTTGCCGTGGACAGCGCAAATACCTACTACGAACCATGGGAAGAACTCGACCCATGGGTGTTTGTCATGTCCCAACTTCGCGGGTACGGACTACTTCCAGATTTGTACATTGTCATGTCGATGGACAATGATCTCGAAAACGAAGAGAGCCTGCTTTCTCTCGTCAAAGAGCTTAACGAACGGCCTCTTGAAGAGCTTTTTGACGGCACTGAGGCAACGAAAGAGCTTGTGCGCGACATCATGCTCCGCTGGGCGGGCGTTGATGACATCGCGCCGGATAGTCGTGGCCTCTATGTAGATGCACAGGAGCTTGCCTTTCTGGAGAAGCTGACAGGGCAACCGTTCTTGCAGAACGGCGCTTATAGTGACCCGCGTGGCACGCAAGCAGGTGGCGGCATCGCGGAGGCATTTGCGCTAGCCTTCGGTCATATCTACTCGACGCTGGTGGCGCAGACGGCTTTCGGCGATTTGTTCTCTGGCGATTTCTTCTATAACACCTTTACGGACAGTTTTGATGGGTTTGAAACTCTCGACGCCGCCACCCTATCCGCACTTGAAGACGCGGCCTCCAACCTTGCGACGACCAGCCTGCGTGAAGTGTTCTGGCAGCAGGTTGTAGAGGTTATCGAAGGCGTTGTCGGCATGGACAATCTCGATGTGTCCGACACCTCTGCGCTCGATGCGGCCATCAACGGTAGCGATGTGACGCTGAACCTTGATGATATTCTCCTGTCGTTGGAGCCTGTTTCCGCATGGAATACCGTTGCGGGAACGTCGGGAAACGACGTGCTTGTCGGCACGGTGGGCAATGACAGCATCACTGGCGGCAACGGCCACGACACTCTGTCGGGCGCTACGGGGCATGATGTATTGGCAGGAAATGACGGCAACGATACGCTGGCCGGAGGTAGCGGAAACGACTTCCTTCAGGGCGGGAACGGTGATGATGTTTATGTGTATAATGTCGGCGACGGCCACGACGTTATCACTGAGCAATCAGGCACGGATAAGATCCTCTTTGGCGCCGGACTCGATGCAGACGACCTAACGCTCGTCCGCACGAGCAACAACGATCTGATGATTTCTATCGACGACGGCGCGACGCTCGGCAGCATCCTGATACAGGACTTTTTCGTCAGCGGCAAAGGCATCGAAACCATCGAATTCTCCGACACGACGACCATTAACCTGACTGCGCTGGACAACTGGGTGCTGACGGGGACGGGTGCGGCGGATACGCTTTATGGCGTTCAATATAACGGCGGTACAACGGATACGATTTTCGGCGGCGCAGGGCATGACAGGCTTTACGGTTATGCAGGAGCGGACGAACTGCACGGCGGCACGGGTAATGACACGCTCTACGGCGGCAATGGCGCGGACGTTCTCTACGGCGATGCTGGTGACGATAGAATGTTCGGCGACGACGGCGCAGATACGCTTTATGGAGGAGATGGAAATGATACTCTTTCAGGCGGCCTTGGTGATGACACACTGAGCGGTGGCACCGGCAATGATCTAATGCAAGGCGGCGGCGGGGATGACGCTTATCATTACAGTGGCGGCAATGACGTAATTGCTGAATCCGGTTCAACAACCGGAGATAGTCTGTACCTTGCTGCTGGCTTTACGTCGGGGAACACCACCTACTACCGCATCGGTTACGATATGCAGATTTTCTTTGATGCTGCCAATCATATCACGATCGACAACTTCTATCTAAGCACCAGCTATCGCGTGGAAACGCTCTATTTCGATGGCGGAGCTTCGGTAAACCTCACGACAGTCTCGGCTATCCAACAGGGCGATGACAGCAACAACTCCATCGTTGGGGGCAGCGGGGTCGATGTTCTTTTTGGAAATGGCGGAGACGACATTCTTGTTGGCAATGGAGGGAGCGATACGTTGTATGGCGGCATGGGCAACGATACGCTCTACGGCAACGCCGGGGATGATACGCTGGATGGTGGCTCCGGTAACGATATCATGAACGGCAGCACGAATAATGATACCTATGTCTATCTCTCCGGTAACGATACAATCATCGAGAGCGGAGGGACGGATATTCTTATTCTTCCTCAAGGCTACACGGCAGCGAATGTATCTTTTGTGCGCTATGCGATAGATTCTGGCACGGCAAGAGATCTTTATATTGAGCTTGGCGGCGCAAACGTTATCGTGATTGACCAGCATCTGTTCGGGTCTTCTTATCAGGTGGAGACGCTGCAATTTGCCGATGCTTCGAGCATAAACCTCACGACCATAAAGCCGACAACGTATGGTACGTCCGGAAGCGATAGTATCACCGGCGTTTCGCCCTCATCGATGCAGGATGATCTTATCTATGCCCTTGAGGGGAATGATGTCGTTAACGCTGCCTATGGCAACGATACCGTCTATGGAGGAGATGGGAACGATACAATAGACGGAGACTATGGCAACGATATTCTCTATGGTGAAGACGGTGACGATACACTGCTTGGCGGTGTCGGCGACGATACGCTCTATGGTGGAAACGGAAATGACTTCCTGAACGGATATATTGGAGCTAGCATTCTTGATGGCGGCTCAGGCAATGATACGCTGTATGGTAATACGTCAGCGGATATATACTATTACTCGTCTGGTATGGATCATATTCGTGAATATAGTGCAGGCGGCACAGACCGCCTTATCATCACGAGCAGCGCAACTATCAACGACATCACCACCAGCCGCAGCGGGAACCATGCGAATATCGTTATCGAGACCGGTGTCGATGAAATCTATCTATATAACCACCACTATAGCGGCACCAATTACGCCATAGATATCATCGAGTTTTCGGACGGTTTCGTGGCAAGCCTGACGACGCATGAAAACTGGACATGGGGCACGTCGGGAATCGATACGATCACCGGCACCTCGGGCACGGATACGATCATCAGCAAGGATGGTAACGACACGTTGAACGGCGGCGGCGGAGCCGACAATATCCATGGCGGTAGCGGCGACGACATTATCCGTGGCGGTGACGGCAGCGATTTACTACACGGCGGTTTGGGCGATGACATCCTCTACGGCGATGTCGGAGCGGACACCATCTTTGGCGGCGCGGGTGCTGATACCTTCCGCTTTGAGGCAGCGACAGCGTATAGCGGCGTGGACATCATCAAAGATTTCCGCGTATCGGATGGAGATGTCATTGACCTCGGTGATGTGCTCGACGGCATCTATGATCCGATGAGTGACGATTTGACCGACTTCGTTCAGTTGAGCCAGAGCGGCAGCGATACCGTGGTTAGCATCGACCGCGACGGCGCGGGCTCAACCTACGGCTGGACGCAGATCGCGACCCTGCAAGGCGTCGTGCATACCGACCCCGAAGCGCTTTTGACTTCTGGTCACCTGCTGGCCGCGTAAGACAGGGCGCTTTCCTCCGAGAAAAAAGCCGCCAGCGGAGTTTTGTCCGCTGGCGGCTTTCTTTGGGGCGTGGCTTAAAAGCCCGGCCCCTTGATACGGCGCGTGATAATCGCGCGGTTGATGTTTTCCAGCGAGGCCAACGCATTCGCGCGCTCGGTGGTGGCGGGTTCGGTGAAAGCCAATTCCTGCTGCACGGTGTAGAATTTGGAGTGCAGAGCGGTTTCCGGCAGGTTGTCGAGTTCGGAAGCGACGATGAGGCGCATGGGCTGTCTCCCTCTTGCTTGAGGCCGCAACCACTACGGCCTTTCATGCCCCCCGATGACGCCAGCGGGATTGCCGGGTGCATCCGTAGGACCGCAACGGAGAGAAGTAGCCCTTGAGGGCTTGCGCCCAGCAGGCAAAGCCGCTGGCAGGGTGCATGATGGATAGGACGTATGGGAGCGGACACGCAGGGAGATTGTCCCGCGCCGGTTTCTGACTTGCCCCGAACCTCGTTTCCGCCGGAGCACAACCGCGTGCATTCCTTACGCACGCGGCTGGAAGGGCCTCACCCCCTAAGCAGGTTCGCCGCCTGCGTGTAGTTGTACGCCTCGTAGAGCGTCCACAGCCCCCCTACGATGAATACGATGCCGATCAGGAAAATGAGCGTCATCACGCCGAGGGCAATCAGCGTTGCGCCCATCAGATAGCCGACCGTCGTCGGGACGCTGTACACGGCGCGCGTCTTGTCGTTGCGCAGCGCAAGCGCCTTGAACACGCCGTTCTTCTCGCGTCCGGCCAGCGTCACTTCATCGCCATCGCGAATGTCCGGCACATCGGCCAGCTTGATTTGCGCGGAGCGCTCGCCAACGCGAAAGGCGATGACCTGCCCGGTTTTCACGGAGCCGCCATTGCGGCCCACCGTGCCGCGCGTTTCGGTGGAATGGCGGATACCGCTGACAGGCCCGCTCAGTGTAGTGAGTTCCATATCTGCCTCTATGTTCAGCGCGTCACGTCGCTGATGTCATTGGCGCGCCAGTCAGGCGGCATGGTCGATTGGGCGCAGTAGCGGGCGCTACGCTCCCAGCCGTGCTCGCTCTTGGCGGTGAAGGCGATATCTCCCGTGAGGGTATAGATGGAGGTGCTGGTTTCCGGCGGGGCGCTGTCCTGCAAATCCCCGCAGGCTTCCGTCACGCGGTAGATGTTCGGCCCCGTTTGCTCGATCTTCTTGAACTCGCAAAAATCCCGCGCGCCGCCGATGCCCTCACGGCGCAGCAGCGTCGTGGTGGCGTTGGAGGCTTGGCCGCACGGCGTATCGCTCTCGACGTAATAACCGCGCTTGAGCGGCAGCGCCGCGACGGTGGCCGCTTGCGCCTTGGCCGGAACGGCTTCGGGCGCAGCGGGTGCGGCGGCTTGGTTTGCCGAGGCGGTATTGGCTTCGGCGGCAGTTATGCCCGCCGTGCCACCGGATACGGCTTCCGCTGCCCCCTCTGTGGCGGCGGCATTCTCTGCCGTCGCGACGTTCTGGCCGCAGGCGGCAAGACCCGCCGCGAGCAGCAGCGGCACAACGAGGGAACGGGTTTGGCTCATGACATCTCCGCGCGTGAAAATCCTTCCCGCTATGGTTAAGGTGGCGCGCGCAGCCATTCGTCCCCTAAACAGGGGAGAAATCACGCTGACTTGAGCAATACCGCCGTGCGGCGTGGTTCATCCGGGGTTATTTGAAGAGCGGATAAGGTTAACTTTGTAACCGCATGAATACGGGGAGCGTTACGCGGCCATGCTGTCCCAAGAAGTCCTTGAGCCCCGTCTCTCGGGATTGATTGCGCATCTATACGATGCAGCGGTGGACGATAGCCTTTGGGCGGGAACAGCGACGCGCATCGCAGAAACGCTCGGCTCGACCAGCACCGTTCTTAAATTGCACGGTGACAACGCCCGCGTAAATCTTCTGGAATGCACGGACAACCTCATGGTGTCGGAGCGGGAGCAGGCTTGGGCCGACGACTGGCACCGCAAAGACTTATGGGTAGAGCGCAGCGTGGCCTATGGCATGCAGCGCATCATCACCGATGAAGACCTTGTGACGCGCGAGGAACAGGCGCGCAGCGGCTTTTATCAGGAATGGCTCCGTCATCTGGATATCCATCACATGCTCGGAGCGGTGTTCCCCGCAGCGGACGGGGCGATTGGGGTTCTCGGGATCCACAGGCCGCAGGGGGCTGGCGCCTATACAGGCCACGAGCGGCGGCAGGCGGCGCTGGTGCTGCCGCACTTGCAGCGGGCACTGCGCCTTGGGCAGCGGTTTGCCGCAGTATCCCAATCCCATGCCGCCGCCTTACAGGCCCTCGACAGGCTGGATGCGGGCGTGCTGATGGTGGACGGCACGGGCCGCGTCATTCAGGCGAGCAGCATGGCGGAGCGGCTGCTGCGCGAAAACGCCGAACTTACTGTTATTCGTGGGCGGCTGGCGCTGCGCCCGCCCGCCCTTCACGATAAGCTGCTGGCGCTGGTGCGCGGGGCGATGGATACCGCGCAGGGCAAGATTGCCAAACCCGGTGCGGCGCTCTCCGTTCCGCGCCCGCATCGCATGCCGTTGGCGCTTGAGGTTGCCCCCTTGCGCCCCTCGGCTTCCGCCTTTGGCGAACAGCGGCCTTGCGTGCTGGTATTCATCCGTGACCCCGAAGCGCCGATCGCCGCTGCACGTCTGCGCGAGCTATTCGGCCTGACCCGCACGGAAGCAGCGGTTGCCGCCGCCCTCGGGCGCGGAGCCTCGCTTGAGAACATTGCGGCAAATATGCGCATCGGGCTTGCAACGGTACGCAGCCATCTCAAGCGGATTTTGGCCAAGACAGGCACCCATCGGCAGGCGGAAGCCGTAGCTCTGCTGGCACGTAGCGTTTCGACGGTTTCCAATCACTGATTGCGGGAAGCGATGCCCCAGCGCTCTTTCAGGCGCTCGACCGTCTGACGCCACTTTGGCGTCACGGGCTTGCACACCGTGTTCTGATTACCAAACAGGCCGATTTCATTCACGGCGTCTTGTAGCGGCACGGCGTGAATCCACCGCACAGGCACGAAATATTCCATGCGCTCGGGGTCATCGACGTTTTCGCGGTGATAGGTTGCGCCCGTCAGGGCTTCGAGCGCAGGACGCTCACCCTCCGGCGTTTGCACCATGAACTCGGTAATCGGCTGGCGCGGCCCCGTGACCTCGCCAACGCCGACGAAGCCTTGGCCGGGGACTTTCACCCAAACCTTGTCACCGACCGAGAGCAGATTGAGCGTGTTGCTATACCAGCTTCCGCCGCCGCTGCTGATAAAGCCATACAGGCGGCCTTCATCCCAACTCCGCGAGCCGCCATGTCCGAAACAGGCGTAGAACTCGCCGTTCCACGGTTCGCGCTCGCGCGTGCCCCGCGTCGCAGCGGGCGTTGCCGCGCTGACCTGCGTTTGCACAGGGTCAACAAGCCATGTGCGGCTGAGAAGCTGCTGTTCTCCGTGCACGAAGACCTGAAAGCACAGCACGTTGATAGGAATGCCCTTGTCGCCAAGGTATTTGACGATGCGCTCACTACTGTCATCGAGGTGCGTGGCGACGATGACGATTTGGTGGCTTTCGTTGAGCGTGTCTTCGTCAAGCGGCTGGCCGAAACGGGCGAGAAAATCTGCCGCAAGGTCGCGCCCCGGCGCGAAGCGTCCGTAAATGGCGGCGATGTCGCTGGTTTCCAGCACTTCAACCCAGCTTGCGTAATCGAGCGCCTGCGCAACCACTTCACGCGGCGTCCGGTCGCGCTTCAGTTCAATCAGGATAAGCGCGCCATCTGGTGCGAGGGCGAGAAGGTCGAGCCGTCCCGCCGTAGTGGATTCCTGCCGACCAATCAGCATCCACTCATCCGAGAGAATGCGCGGCGCGGCGACAATCATGTCTTCCAATGCCCGTTCGCTCACGAGCCGTGTTTCAGGCAGGGCTTGGGGGTTGGTGGAGACAGTCCAGATGTCGTTACGAATAGGCATGCGTCAGGTGTTTACTCGCAATAGGTTGTTAATTTCATAGCGAAACAAAGTGGAATCGTGAGTCACAGAATAGCCCAGACTTGGGAATATTCTCACCTTGGATTTCAATTCCATAAGCTAGGCGTCCCCTGCGGGCGGGCGCTATGGCAAGGACACCGAACCCCCGTGGTGGTTTCGTCCCATGCGGGTAACGCGCCCTGACGCGCAAGCGGTGCGGCCTTCGTCCGCATTGCTTCTTTCTTTTGGGGGCGTGCCGCCCTTCACCGTCAAGACCAAGCCCCAAGACAAGCTCGGGTGCGGAAAACGGGGGCCGTGTAGTCGCTGCGCTCCGGCCCGCGCCATCCCCCGTTTTCCGGTCTGGACGGCTGAATCCCCGCTCATTGCCGCGTGGCTAGTCGGTTGCATGCGCAATCCATCAGCCAAGGAAGAAAAGGCAATGAAACAAGATGTCTATGAACGAGTAACCGCCCATATCGTGACCGCATTGGAAAACGGCGTCCGCCCGTGGTTCCAGCCGTGGAGCGCCGAGCATGCCGCAGGGCGTATCACCCGCCCGCTGCGCGCGAATGGCCAGCCCTACCATGGAATTAATGTCCTGATGCTCTGGGGCGCGGCCTGCGCGTGCGGCTTCAACGCGCCGATCTGGATGACCTACAAACAGGCGCAGGAGCTTGGCGGCAACGTCCGCAAGGGCGAGAAAGGCAATCTTGTCGTGTACGCCAACACCATCACCAAGACCGAAACCGACGAGAACGGGCAGGAATCCGAGCGCGATATTCCGTTTATGAAGGGATACACCGTCTTTAACGTGGAGCAGGTAGAAGGATTGCCCCCGCATTTTTATGCGGTGGCCGAGCGTCCCGCAGACACCGTGCAGCGCATTGCGCATGCGGAGGCTTTCTTTGCCACAACGGGTGCGGACATTCGCCACGGCGGCAGCCGCGCGTTTTTCAGCCCCGCACAGGACTTTGTACAAATGCCACCGTTTGAAGCCTTCCGCGAGGCAGAAGCCTATTACGCCACTCTTGCCCATGAAATGACCCACTGGACGAAAGGCGCAAACCGCTTGGAGCGGGATTTTGCCCGCAAGCGCTGGGGCGATGAAGGCTATGCAATGGAGGAACTTGTCGCAGAGCTTGGCGCGGCGTTCCTTTGTGCCGACCTCAGACTGTCGCCAGAACCCCGCGACGAACATGCTGCCTATATCGGTAACTGGCTCAAGGTGCTGAAGGAGGACAAGCGCGCCATCTTCAGCGCCGCCGCCCATGCGCAGCGCGCCGCCGATTATCTCCACAGCTTGCAGCCGCAGCCCGCCGCATTGCAGGAAGCCGCCTGAAACGAAAACGCCGGAGGGGCGACCCTCCGGCGTCTGGCGGAACCGCCGTCATGTTGACGGCGGCTATTTCTTATCCCGCCCGACCCACCCCTGAGCGGACGGCGCGGCCTTTGGGGCCGCGCCGGACAGAGGGCTTTCAGCCCTGATAATCCTCAAAGCCACGCTCCCGCTTGCGCGGCACGTCCTTATGGCCGCTACACAGCCAGCAGGAGCAAGGACGGCAATGCGTAGAGGCATTGCGCCCGACCGCGCGCGGCGAATGCGCAGGCGCACCGGATAGGCCGCGCGACCACAGCGTCATGACGCGGCGCGCCCGCGCCTTCATGCGTTCTTCGTCCTGTCTGCGCCTTGCTCGCATCGTCCTATCCTGCCGCTTGCAGCCCTCAATATGGGCGCTGCGCGCCATAGTCGAGGCATGGCCCACACAAGGCTCGAATCAACCGAAGACGGCACCCCTTTGTTGGGCGATAATGGGGAGGGTAAAAGCGGATTTTCTGCGCGCGACTGCGAAGCGATTCCGCAAATTTTTCTGCACAGTACCTACACAGGCAAAAACCGTGGGTTTTTGCTGTTGCTTTTCAAATCTTTAGTGGAATCTGAAGATTTGGAGCGGGCGAAGGGATTCGAACCCTCGACCCCAACCTTGGCAAGGTTGTGCTCTACCCCTGAGCTACGCCCGCTCTGGCGGCCGGAAGGAGAAGGTCGTTGCGATCTCCCCGGCGGGTGAGCGGGGCAACTAGCATCGGTTTGATACCTCGACAAGCCCTTTTTGCATCTTATTTCAAACATTCTTTTCCGGTGGTTGCGTGAAGCCCCTTTGTCCCCCACATAGCTACCATCGGGGATGCGGCCATCTGCTGTCGGCCGCCATGGTTTTTGACGGATCGGGAGGGTATTTGTGGCGACCTTGGGGCTGAGCGAAGCGGACAAGAAGGCGGTTGAGGATTTCCGCAGGGATGTGGTCGATCCGTCGCGCACGTCCCTCGTTATCGTCGATTTCTGGGCGGAATGGTGCGGACCCTGCAAACAGCTTGCGCCGATTATCGAGAAAGTCTGCGCTGAATATGAGCCGAAGGGCGTTCGGCTGGTGAAGGTCAATGTCGATGAGAATCGCTTCATTGCCTCGCAATTCCGGGTTCAGTCGATTCCTACTGTCTATGCCGTGTTTCAGGGGCAGCCGGTGGCCGATCTCAGCCAGGCGCGCACAGAGGGGCAGCTGAAGCAGTTGCTCGACCAGATATTGGCGCAGCTTCCGATCGAATCGGAGGAAAAGGCCCAGTCCGAAGAAATCGCGCCGCTGCTTGCCATGGGCGAACAGGTGCTGGAGGAGGGCGATGCCGAGCGTGCATTGTCCATCTTCGCGCAGATCGCCGCGATGGTGCCCGATAATGCCGTTGCGGTTGCGGGGCAGGTGAGGGCGCTGGTGGCGCTCGGGCAGCTTGATGAAGCGGAGGCCTTTCTGGATGGCGTTCCCGCCGACATGGCGAAGGACCATGCGATCGAACGCGCCCGCGCGGCGCTCGATCTGGCGCGCAGTGCAAAGCCGGTGCAGAATCTGTCCGGGCTGGAGGCG
This sequence comes from Sphingomonadales bacterium, assembly GCA_006226685.1. Taxonomy (GTDB): domain Bacteria; phylum Pseudomonadota; class Alphaproteobacteria; order Sphingomonadales; family Sphingomonadaceae; genus Sphingobium. Next base: position 7,113 of record SBGG01000004.1, on the reverse strand, counting down.
CGGCTGGCGACCGATCCGGACGATCATGAGGCGCGCTTCGAACTTGCGGGTGGCCTGATGGCCAATGGCGACCGGGATGGGGCGGCCGATGCGTTGCTCGACATCATCGCTCGCGACAGGGACTGGAATGAAGGCGCGGCGCGTGCCCAGTTGCTCAAGCTGTTCGAAGTGGTCGGCCTTGAGGATCCGTGGGTATCTGGTCAGCGGCGTCGCCTTTCGGCGATATTGTTCACCTGAGGGAAGGGGCGTGCGTCGGTGAAAGGGCAGCGCATTTCTCTTTTTCCGCTGGCCGGTGCGTTGCTCTTTCCGGGCGGGCACCTCCCGCTGCACATTTTCGAACCACGCTATCGTGCGCTGGTCAGCGATGCGCTGGCGCGGGACCAGCTGATCGGTATGGTTCAGCCCAGCGACGACCAGCCGGTGCCTTCGCTTTATTCGGTCGGGTGCCTTGGCCGAATCGTCGAATGTAATGCGCTGGAAGATGGCCGCTTCAACATCGTGCTGCTTGGTCTGGCCCGCTTTCACATCATGCGGGAACTGGACGTGACGACCCCGTTCCGGCAGGTCGAGGCGGAGGTTGAGGCGGAGGCACCGGACGATGATGTGCTTGCCCCGGCGGCGCGGGCGGCGCTGGAGCAGGAAGCGCGGCGTTTCGCCGATCATCTGGGTTATATCGTCGACTGGTCGGCAGTGTCGCGGCTGGACGACGGTGCGCTGATCAACGGTATCGCGCAGGTGGCGCCGTTCGATGTCGCGTCCAAGCAGTCGATATTGGAAGCCCGAACGTTTGAGGAGCGGGTGGAGCGGGTTATTCAGCTCATGCAGTTCTTCAGCAGGACCGACCGCGACGGATCGCCGACGCTGCAATAGGGGCGGCGGTGGGCATCGCGTGGCGATGGGCTCTTGTCTCCGCTTTTCCGTAATGAACCGGATATTGTGTCCGGGCTGGGTGGTTATGCTGTTCCCTGTTGTTACGGGGAGGGGGCATGAAGAGCACGCTGACGATCATGGCATTTCTGGCTCTTGTCGGGATGGCGGGGGATGCGCCCTTATGCGGCTCGGCCTATGCCGCCGCCTGTTGCAAGATCTGCACGAAAGGCAAGGCATGCGGGAACACATGCATCCCACGCGATCATGTTTGTCATCAGCCGCCGGGATGTGCATGCGACGGGTGACGGGGCTTTTCAGGCCGAGAGGGCGGTCGTCAGTGCATTGACCGCGAGGCCCAGCAGCGCGACGGAAGAAAGAATGAACAGTGTGAAGCGCACCGGAATGGTGTTGATCTTCGCCTGCCAGAGGCTGTGGGCAATGCGCAGGATGACATAGGTCCAGGCGAGGCCGACATTGGCCGATGTTCCTTGTCCCATCAATGCAAGCATGATGACGGTCGCGTAGAAGAGCGTCGGCTGCTCCATCAAATGAGTGTAATTATGGGAGGGCCAGTTCACATGGGGCGGCAATACTCCTTCCAGATCTTGTCCGCGTCCCCCGGCGGGCACCTTGCCAAGATCGATGTTCGCCCCCTTGAATGCTGAAAAACGTGCGAAGCCGAGCCATAACAGCATCAGGAGCGTCCAGACGATGAGCGCGGCGGCCGGAGCGAGCAAGGCGGGCGACAAGGTGACGGCCATTGTTTTTCCTCCCGAAAAGAGGACGGGAAAGTGAGGGGCGGGCTGAGGAAAGTCAACCGGGGAAGGTGAGCGCAGCAGGGTATGTTTTGGTTTTGAAAGCGCTCTGGCCCAGAGCAGGTGCCGCTATCCCTGTCGATCATCCCTGAACTATAGAAAAAGGCCGGCCCCGATCATGCCTGGGCCAGCCTTCTTGTCTTTGCAACGCTGGGTGTCTTACTGGCCGATCTTGACCACCGTGCCGTTTCGCGCTGTCCGCAGCGGCGCATCGACCCGGTCTTCATACATGCTTGCCATCGGCGCATCATCGACTTCGACCAGCGTTTCGGCGGTGAAGCCGTTGAAGCCGGTGCGCATGGCGCAGCCATAGGCACCCAGCATCCCGATTTCGATATAGTCACCCGGTTGCACATCGGCGGGCAGCAGGAACGGGCCTGCCATATGGTCCATATCGTCGCAGGTCGGGCCATAGAAGCTGAACGGTTGCAACTCGGCCTCGCTCTCCTGCTTGCGGAGCAGTGTGACCGGGAAGCGCCAGCCGACATGGGCCGCATCGAACAGCGCGCCATAGGCACCGTCATTGATGTAGAGTTCGTCGCCGCGGCGGCGTTCGACCCGCACGATCAGCGAGCTATACTCGGCCGAAAGCGCGCGGCCCGGTTCGCACCACAATTCCGACGAATAGCTGACCGGCAGGCTTTCGGCTGCACGGTAGATGGCGTCGAAATAGAGTTCGAGCGCGGGGGGCTCCATGCCCGGATATATGGACGGGAAGCCGCCGCCGACATCGATGATGTCGACCGTAACCGATGCATCGACGATCGCGGCGCGGACGCGCTCGATCGCCTGCGTATAGGCATGCGGAGTCATGGCTTGGCTGCCGACATGGAAGCAGATGCCCAGCGCATCGGCCGCCTGACGGGTTGCCATCAGCAGTTCCTTCACCTCGCCCAGTTCCGCGCCGAACTTCGCGGCGAGGCTCAGTTCGCTATGCTCTGACGAGACGCGAAGGCGCACGCACAGTTCGAGGTCCGTGGCGTTGCCGGTCGCCCGCATGATCTTCGCCAGTTCTTCCAGCGTATCGAGCGAGAAGGTGCGCACGCCATGCACATGATAGGCCTCGGCAATGGCCTCCTCGGCCTTCACCGGGTGCATGAAGCACAGCTTGGCATCGGGCAGCGTTTCCGCGACGAGGCGCACCTCGGCGATCGACGCGACATCATAATGGGTGATGCCGTTCGCCCGGAGGGTGCGAAGCAGGGCAGGAGACGGATTCGCCTTCACCGCGTACAGCGACTTACCCGGAAACTTCTCAACGAAGAAACGGGCAGCGCGGGCCGCAGCCTGCGGGCGAATAAGCGTTACCGGTGCTGCCGGTGTGAGGGTGGTCGCTACCCCCAGCGCGCTATGGAGCTTGTACAATTCAAGGGACCTCCAGTGGTACAGTTGTACACAAGTGACGAACAAGCTGCCTTGCGGTGGAAGTCCCATGGGGCAGCGGGATGCCGATATATGGCGAAGGACCCGGGGTGTAAAGGCGTCAGCTTAAAAAAACATGTAATGAAACTGTCATGAAAGGCGACGCTTGAACTCGTCGTAATCAAAGCACCTTATGGCCCGCAAATTGTCCGTTTCGCTGTTCCAGAGAAAGATGGAAGGCAGCGGCACGCCGTTGAATGTATTGGTCTTCACCATCGAATAATGGGCCTGATCGAGAAAGGCGAAGCGCTGGCCCGGGGCCGGGATGCCGCCGAATCGATAATCGCCGATAATATCCCCGGCCAGGCAGGATGGGCCGCCGATTCGGGTCGCCGGGCCATTCTCCGCCTCGCCCAGCATCGCCGGGCGATAGGGAGCCTCGATCACGTCGGGCATGTGGCAGGTGGCGCTGATATCGACGATCGCGACCGGCATGCCATTGTCCATCACGTCCAGTACCTCGCCGACGAGAATGCCTGCATCGAGCGCCACCGCCTCGCCCGGTTCCAGATAGAGTTCAAGGCCGGTATGCGCCTTCACCTCGCGCAGAAAGGCGATCAGGTCTTCCCGTTGATAATCGGCACGGGTAATATGGTGGCCGCCACCGAAATTCAGCCATTTCAGATGGGGGAAGAATGGGCTTATGACCGGTTCCAGCGCGGACCAGGTCCGCTTCAGCGGCTCGAAATCCTGTTCGCACAAGCTATGGAAATGCAGGCCGTCAACGCCCTCCAGATGCTCGGCGCGAAGCTGGTTTACCGGGAAACCGAGGCGGCTATGCGGCTGGCACGGATCATATTTGGCGACTTCGCCCTCGGCATGGAGCGGGTTGATGCGAAGCCCGACATCGAAATCATGTCCTGCGGCGCGAGCGGCGTCGAGGATCGGGCGGAACCGTTCATGCTGGCCGGGCGAGTTGAAGATGATGTGATCGGACAGGGCGCAGATTTCCGGCAGGTCCTCCGCCTTATACCCGGCGCAATAGGTTGCGACCTCGCGCGTACCATCCGGCCCGCTATATTCTTCGCGACCCAGCTTCGCCTCATAAAGGCCGGAGGCGCAGACGCCGTCGAGATATTCAGCCACTACAGGCCCCAGCGACCACATGGAAAAGGCCTTTAGGGCGGCGAGGATCTTCACGCCCGCCCGGTCCCGCACATCGGCGAGAACGGCAAGGTTGCGACGTACCGCCGCCTCATCCACCACGAAGGCGGGCGAGGGCACGCGGTTGAGATCGAAATGGGCGAAGGCGCCCGGATCTCCGGCTCGTGTTTCCATTGATGTCGTTCCTCAGTCCACGCAGAGGGCGGGACGGGCCTTGCCGTCTTCCACTTCCGCATAGCAGCCGAACAGCCTGTCGTCCGCCTGACAGAGACCGGTCGCTGCCGTGCCCGCTTCGGGCAGGGCGCCGTCGCCGGACCTGCCCGCGATGCATTTGCCTTCGCAATCGGTGCCGGTGGTGCAGGCTTTTCCGGCATCGCCATAGGGGTGGACGCAGATCGGCGTCTGGCGCCTGCCCCTGACATCGAGAAAGCCGCCCGACCGGGCGCAGGCACTGGCCTCCCGCGATGGCCCCGCTCCCGACAGGTTTACCCCCGGTGTACAGCCGCCAAGCAGCAGCGCGGGGAGAAATGCCGGGAAAAGGAACCTAGCCGTAATGCCCATGTCAGAAAGCCAGCGGCCCCGGCAATTCCTTCACCTGCCAGGGCAAGCCATGCTTGTTCAGCATGTCCATATAGGGGTCCGGGTCCATCTGCTCCATGTTGAACACGCCCGCGCCCGACCATGCTCCGGTCAGGATCATCGCCGCGCCGATCATAGCCGGAACGCCGGTGGTGTAGCTGACCGCCTGATTGCCGGTTTCGGCATAGGCGTCCTCATGGTCGCAGATATTATAGATATAGAGTGTTTTTTCCTTGCCGTCCTTGCCAAGGCCGGTGGCGATGTCGCCGATATTGGTCTTGCCCTTGGTGGTGGAGCCCAGCGTCGAAGGCTCGGGCAGCACGGCCTTCAGGAACTGAAGCGGGATGATTTCCTGACCATTATAGATCACCGGGTCGATCCGCGTCATGCCGACATTTTGCAGCACTTCGAGATGCTTCAGATAAGCGTCGCCGAACGTCATCCAGAAACGGATGCGCTTCATTTCCGGGAAATGCTTTGCGAGGCTTTCCAGTTCCTCATGATACATGAGGTACATATTCTTCGGCCCGACCTGTTCGAAGTCGAAGCTCTGCTTGTGGGAGAGGGCAGGGGTTGTCACCCATTCGCCATTTTCCCAGTGACGCGCGGGCGCGGTCACTTCGCGAATGTTGATTTCCGGGTTGAAGTTGGTCGCGAAATGCTGGCCATGGTCGCCGCCATTGCAATCGAGAATGTCGAGTGTGTCGATACGCTCGAAATAATGTTTTTTGAGATAGGTCGCGAACACGCTGGTGACGCCGGGGTCGAAGCCCGAACCGAGCAGCGCCATCAGGCCCGCTTCCCTGAACTTGTCCTGATAGGCCCATTGCCAGCTATATTCGAAATGGGCTTCGTCGCGCGGTTCGTAATTGGCGGTATCCATATAGTGCACGCCCGCAGCGAGGCAGGCATCCATGATGGCCAGATCCTGATAGGGCAGGGCGAGGTTGACGACCAGCTTCGGCCCGATCTCCTTGATGAGCGCAGTAGTGGCGACGACATCGTCCGCGTCGATCTGCGCCGTCTTGATTGTCACGCCGGTGCGCTGCTTCACCGATTCCGCGATCGCATCGCATTTGGAGAGCGTGCGGCTGGCAAGCGCGATGTCACTGAAAATATCGGCGTTCATCGCCATTTTGTGGACCGCGACGGACCCGACACCGCCTGCGCCGATAACCAGAACCTTGCTCACGTCTCACTCCTGTTACCCGGTTGGGAAAGGCCGCGATATACTATCGCGCTGTGACAGTGCAATGTCGCATATCGCGGGTACGTTTTGCGCGACCGGATCCGGGCGCGCGCGCAGCTTGGCGCGCAGAGACCGTGCGGGTTTCGGGCGGCGGTCCTTGTGGAATGATTTCGGATATTTGTCGGCCGCGTTTACCGAATATTATCCCTAAAGCTGTTTAAGCATTGCTGGATTGTCGGGTTCCGGTGCCGCCGGGGCTGGGCGTCTGCGTCATGCATGGTCGATTATGTCTTTGACGGGGAGGAAATGATGATGACCGATGGCCATCCGCCTCATGAGGAGATTTCCCCGGACAGGCGTGCTGCAGATCGGCAGATTTCCGTTCTTATCAATGCCGCCATTCTGCATCAGGGGCACGATGCCCTGTGCCGTATCCGTAATCTGTCTTCGGGCGGCGTGATGATCGAATGCAACCTTCCGCTGGCTGTCGACGACCTGGTTTCGCTTCGTCTGAAGTCTGGGCATGAGGTTGGCGGACTGGTGCGATGGGTAAGCGAAGGCAAGGCGGGCATCGCCTTCAATGACCCGGCCAGCGCCATGCTGGTGGGGGGCGCGGTGGCTGTACCTGAAACCATGCCGCCTTCACCGATCGGTTATCCGCTGTTCCGGCGCAATGCTCTTGTGAAGCTGTGCGTTGGGCACAGGCGGGAGCAGGTCGTGATGGCGATGATCTCGCCGACAGGGATAATTGTCGAAAGCGGTATGGATTGGGGCGCGGAGCGGTTGTTTACGGTTTGCATCGATGATCTGGGCGACCATGTGGCGCGTAAATCGGATGCCGTTTCGGATGATGAAGAAGGCGCGATGGCGTTGGTTTTCGTGCAACCGCTTCATTATCGCGCTTTCAATGATTGGCTCGCATCCGTCCCCTCGGCGGAGGCGTCGGTGGCAGAGGTTGTCGATGGTGCTATGGAAAACCGGCACTGGGTCTAGGATCAGGACCCCTTACTGGCGCCGTTGAGGCGTCCAAATGGCGATGCTATCGGGCCGAATGGCCCGCTGGGAAGGCTGGTTGCCTTTCCAAGGGCCATTCGGTTCGAGAGGGAAGCCATTTGGACGTCCCGCAGGGATTTG
>SBGG01000047.1 GCA_006226685.1 Sphingomonadales bacterium | reverse complement strand
CGACATTCATATCTGGGCGGAATCAGCCCGCTCGCCTTCGAAGCCAAGCTGGCTTAATGAAATAGGTGACCGGCACAAAACCGGTACAAGTCCAGCAACTTAATAGAGAACATAGAAATATCTCTTCTGATCATAGCCACTCAGAGATCGCGGTCCAGCGGCAACAATACAGGCCTCCTCTCGGGAAATTTTGCCGAGGGCGGCTTAGCTCTGCGTAAAATCGAGCCCGACATCGGCAGCAGGCGCCGACTGGGTCAGCCGCCCGACGCTGATATAGGTGACGCCGGTTTCGGCAATATCGCGTATCGTTTCCAGCCGTACGCCCCCCGACGCCTCGGTCGGCACGCGTCCGCCGATCAGCGTCACCGCGCCGCGCAACGTTGGCGGGTCCATATTATCGAGCAGCAAATGCGTCGCCCCGGCGGTCAGCGCAGGCTCGATCTGATCGACACGGTCGACCTCGACGATAATCCGTTCGACCCCGGCCTCAACCGCGCGGCGCACAGCTTCTCCAACAGATCCGGCAACCGCGACATGATTGTCCTTTATCATCGCCGCATCCCATAACCCCATGCGGTGGTTGGTCGCGCCGCCCATGCGGGTCGCATATTTCTCCAGCACACGCAGGCCCGGTATAGTCTTACGCGTATCCAGCAGGGTGGCGCCCGTGCCCGCAATCCGGTCGACATAGCGGCGGGTCATCGTCGCAATGCCGGTCAGATGCTGCACCGTATTGAGCGCCGAGCGTTCCGCGGTCAGCAAGGCCCGTGCCTTGCCGGACAGGCGCATCAATTCGGTTCCGGCAGGCACCTGCTCCCCCTCGCCTACCAGCGATTCGATCTCCACCTCCGGGTCGAGCGCCCGGAAAAAAGCCTCGGCAATCGGCAGGCCTGCCACCGTCACCGCATCGCGGCTGTCCATCACACCGGTGAAGCGCGCATCGGCGGGAATCACGCTCTCCGACGTGACATCATGCCCCCCCGCACCGGGCGCGCCGCCCAGATCCTCGGCAAGCGTAGCGGCAACAAAAGCGGAAAGGTCGAAACCGGGGAGAGAAAAGCTCATCATGCGTCCCTTCACCAGCCGCTGCCCGGCTGCGCCAGATATTCAAGTTCCTCCGGTGTCGAAATCCGTCCCAGCGTGGCATTACGACTGGGATAGCGCCCAAATCGTTCAATCACGGCGGCATGGGCGCGGGCGAATTTCAGATTGAACTCCAACCCGGGATCGGAAAAGCAGCGGACCGAGAAAAGCTGCACCCCCCTGTCCTCACAATGCATCAGCGGCATGTAGAAAAAGGCCCGGCGCACCGGCTCCAGATCGGCATGATAGCCTGCGGCGATCGCGGTCAGGCAGAGATCGAGCGCCAACGGATCGGCCGCAAAGGCCTCCGCCCGGTCGCGGAACAGGTTGCGCGAAAACTGATCAAGCACGATCACCGCAGCCAGCAGGCAATCCCTGTCATCCTGCCACCCGGCGGCATCGGTCGCGAACACTTCCTCCCGCAACGCACCGAAACGTCGCCTGATTTCCTCATCCAGAGCCGGGTCCCTGGTGAAATGACGCTCCGGGGTCAGTTCTCCGAACCAGAAGTCCAGAACCTCGCGGGCGGCCGATCGTATCTGCGGTGTTGTCATGGCGCGCAATCTAGGCATAGCGCGATCAAATGAGAAGCCGGAAGGGCCCCATCGAAGAGAAAAACCGCCTACGACCAACCCCGCCATAATCGCCGCCGCCATTGTTCCGGCATTGACAGACACCTTGCACCATGCAGGTTCAGGCCATATCGAACCGCTTTGCCCATCCACCTCCGCACATGACCGGAAGATATGATCGCGGGCACTGACCATCTGCCAAAGGAACACCGGATGCGGACGCTTGTCATTTTCGAATTCCCGTCGGAAGGCCCATGGGGTGACGACATGACCGCCGCCTATTCCGCGCTGGCCGAGGACATCGCCGGAGAGCCCGGCCTGTTATGGAAGATATGGACCGAAGCACCGGATCGGAAAGTCGCTGGCGGTGTCTACCTGTTCGAGGATGAAGCAAGCGCGCAGGCCTATACGACGAAGCACTCCGAACGGCTGAAACAGTTCGGCATCACCGGGATTGATGTACGCCAATATTCGGATAACGCAGCGCTCTCGAAAATCACCCGGGGGTGACGGCCGGGCGATCGGGCGCCCTATTCCGGTGTCGGAACGATCTGTCGTTCCATCGGTCCGAAGCTTGCAACACGCCTTGCCGCTTACCATCTCCCGACCATGCATATGGATCAGGACCAGTTCGACCGATTTGCCACCACCATGCCCGGCATGGGAAGCGACGCCGCCTCCGTGCGGGCGCGCGTGGAAGCGATGGAGGCGGTACTGGAACGCCTGTTCGTCGTGCCCGGCATCAGGCGCCCGGTGGGTCTCGACGCTATTATCGGCCTGATCCCGGTGATCGGGGACATCGCCACTGCCGCCATGGGCGCCTATATCGTGTGGGAAGCGCGCAATCTGGGCCTGTCCAAATGGAAGCTCCTTCGCATGGCCGCCAATATCGGTTTCGACACCGCTCTGGGTGCAATTCCGTTCGTCGGCGATGCGTTCGACCTGTTCTGGCGTTCGAACAGCCGCAACCTGCGCATTTTGCGCAAGCATCTCGACAAACATCACCCCAAGATGGTGATTATCGAGCAATAAGCACAGGCGCGCTCCGCTGAGCGCGCCCGCACAAGATATCAGCGCGCGCCGAGATCGCCCTGCCCGACCGTGCCTCCGGCCATTTCCATCATCCGGTCGAGGCTCTTCTTCGCCTCCAGCCGCAGGCTCTCCTCAATCTCGATCCGGGGTTCGAGATCGCGCAGACAGAGATAGAGCTTCTCCATCGTGTTGAGCGCCATATAGGGACAGACATTGCAATTGCAGTTACCGTCCGCGCCGGGCGCGCCGATGAAAGTCTTCTCCGGCACCGCCTTTTCCATCTGGTGAATGATGTGCGGTTCGGTCGCGACGATCAGCGTGTCGCCATCCATCGCCTTAGCATAATCGAGTATGCCGCTGGTCGACCCGACATAATCGGCATGGTCAAGGATATAGGGAGGACATTCGGGATGCGCGGCGATCGGCGCATTGGGATGTTCGACCTTCAGCTTCATCAGTTCGGTTTCGCTGAACGCCTCATGCACGATGCATACGCCCGGCCAGAGCAGCATGTCGCGCCCGGTCTTGCGGGCGAGATAGCCGCCCAGATTCTTATCCGGGCCGAAAATGATCTTCTGGTCCGTCGGAATCTGCGCGAGGATCTTCTCGGCCGAACTGCTGGTGACGATGACGTCGCTGAGCGCCTTCACCTCGGTCGAACAGTTGATATAGGTCAGCGCGATATGATCCGGGTGCTCCTCCCGGAACGCCTTGAACTTGTCCGGCGGGCAACTATCCTCCAGCGAACAGCCCGCATCCATGTCGGGCAGCACCACGATCTTTTCGGGCGACAATATCTTGGCCGTTTCCGCCATGAAGCGGACGCCGCAAAAAACGATGACATCGGCATCGGTCGCCGCCGCCTTTTTCGACAGTTCCAGTGAATCGCCGACGAAATCGGCCAGATCCTGAATCTCCGGCTTCTGATAATAATGGGCGAGAATGACGGCATTACGTTCCTTCCTCAGCCGATTAATCTCGGCCAGAAGGTCCAGTCCCGTCAACGATCCTCCCATTCCTCCACGCGCGTCCATAATCGATCCTATCCCTCTTGACTGACGGCCCCTTCCCGGCCGTCTTCCTGATCTTTCCGAGGGCCTTCGCCCTCATCGGCGAAATGCGCCTCGACCGTTGCATCGGCCCCGATCGCCCGGAGCGGCATCGCGAAAGCCCGCTCGACCGCCGAGCGGGCGGCATCGCGCGCGAGACGCATCGGCACCTCGCTTTTCGCCTGCTTCATCAATTCGGCCTGAGCCGCCTTGCGATTGGTTTCATCCAGCACCTGCTCCGCATTGGTCAGCATCGTCAATATACCGCCCTCGCCATATTGGCGAACGGCATCAATGTCGATTTCCGGGCCGGACAGGATGAGCGGCGGCAGTTTCACTGTCACTGTCCGCGTGCCCTCGTCCCACTGCACATCCTGTTGCCGGATCGCCTTCAGGTCGATTTCGTACCGTACGGTGCCGGGCATGACCATGGTCCGTTCGGCGGTCAGCCCCAATTGTTCCTTCTTCGAGGTAACGACCGCGACAAATTGCGCCATGAAGGCCGTCAGCCGCGCCTGCTCCTGAAGACCGGCAAGGCTGGCCGCGGTGATCGTCTTCACCTGCGCGGCGGCCTTTTCTTCTTTCAGGCGGTAATAGTAAAATGCCCCGCCAAAGGCCGCCCCGAACATCATGAAGCCGATCAGGATCGGAATGATAAGCCTTTTCATCCTGAAACGCCCCGCCACAGATCGTCCCCGAGATGCCGCGCCAGCCCGCGCCGTTCAAGGTCGAGCAGATGGGCAAGCACGGAACGCGCCGCTGCCGGATGCAAGCGCCTGTCCACCCCTTTATACATTTCCGGCACCATCGCGCTTATGCGCATTCCGGCGGGGTCGGCGTTGATATGGCGCACTATCTGGCCCTCGCGATGCTTGCGATGCCCCATCATCCCGCGCACCAGCCGTTGCGGCGTGACGATCGCCTCGCCATGGGCTGGATAATAAACGGCGTCATCCCGATCGAGCAACTTCTGCATCGATCGCATATAATCGGCCATATCCCCATCGGGTGGAGAGACGATGCTGGTGGACCAGCCCATCACATGATCGCCAGTGAACAGCGCTTTTTCTTCGCGCAGCACATAGCAAAGATGGTTCGACGTATGGCCCGGCGTCGTCACCGCCTCGATCGTCCAGCCATCCCCACCCAGCGGTACACCGTCAGTCATCACCTCATCGGGCCGATAATCGGCATCGAAGGCGGCATCGGCGCGCGGACCGTCATCATCGAGGGTCAACGGCCCGCACCCGATGACAGGCGCACCCATCCGGTCGGCCAGCAGCATCGCCGCGGGGCTGTGATCGCGATGCGTATGAGTGCAGAGTATCGCCTTTACCGGACGCCCCGCAACCGCCGCGATCAGGGCATCGAGATGCGCGCCGTCCACCGGCCCCGGATCGATCAATGCCACTTCGTCTCGCCCCACCACATAGCTTTGCGTGCCTGTATAGGTGAAGGCGGAAGGATTGGGCGCGAGTATCCGGCTGACCAGCGGAGAAAGAGATATCACCTCACCGGTCGGCGGCACATCATGCTCCGGGGAAGGATTGTCAGGAGACTGGGCCATATTTCCCATGTGCCGATCCTGCGCGATTATTCAAGGTGCTCCGGTCGGGAGCATGTCATCGCGCCATAAAAATGTCGGAATTTTTGACAGTTAATTCCGACACCGCCGAACCGTTAACCATTATATGCCGGAGAAAAGCTGAACTACCACAAACTGGCACAGGTACTGCATATCCATGAGCATCACTACCCGCTCAACCCTGGGGGATGCCGATGCCATGTCTCCGCATCGCATCCCCCGCCCGGGTGGAATTGCCGCAGGGGCTGCCATTGGAGCAACGCCCCGCACATCTTCCGCTCATCCGGCGCGTGCCACGCCCTTTTCGGCCAGCATCTGGTGCAGTTCACCGGCTTCGTACATCTCCATCATGATGTCGCTGCCGCCGACAAATTCACCCTTCACATAAAGCTGGGGGATGGTCGGCCAGTCGGAAAATGCCTTGATGCCCTGCCGCACTTCCTGATCCTGAAGTACGTCGACCGTTTCATAATCGACGCCCAGATTTTCCAATATCGCGATCGCCCGGCTGGAAAACCCGCATTGCGGGAAGAGCGGCGTGCCCTTCATGAACAGGACAACATCATTGTCCCCGACGATGTGCGCGATGCGCGACTGAACTTGATCACTCATATTCGGCTCCTCAAGGCAAGAGAACCATGCCCTGCCTCGTCAGGTGGGAACGCCCGTGGTCAGTTGCAAGGCATGAAGCACCCCGCCCATGCGCCCACCCAGGGCGGCATAGACAGCCTGATGCTGCTTCACCCGGCTGATACCACGGAAACTTTCCGACACGACTTTCGCGGCATAATGATCGCCATCCCCCGCAAGGTCGGTAATTTCGACCGACGCATCGGGAATGGACGCACGGATAAGGCCCGCAATTTCATCTGCTGCCATTGCCATGTCTATGCTCCATCAATCCTTGGATTCGATGAACATGCGGCGGGCAATCACCGCCTGCTCTTCCAGCGCGGCACGGATCGTCGCCTCGTCAATGTCGAGGCCCGCATTGGTGAGGTCGCCGACCAGCTTGCGGATTACATCCTCATCACCGGCTTCTTCGAAATCGGCCTGGACCACCGCCTTTGCATAAGCATCGGTTTCAGCAGGGTTCAGGCCCATTTTCGCGCCTGCCCATTCCCCGAGCAACCGGTTGCGGCGCGCGGTGATGCGGAACTGCATTTCCTCGTCATGCGCGAACTTTGCTTCGAATGCGCGCTCACGATCGTTAAAATTGGTCATATATGGTGGCCCCGATGAGAGTAATGATCATTGCTGTAAAATAGGCCTCGACCGTGGTTCAGGCAAGGACAGGCTTGATCCACGGTTGCTCGGCGTCGCGCCGCTGCTCGAAACGGTCGATGCCGCCCGTACGCTCCAGCGTCAGGCCGATCTCGTCCAGACCGCCGAGCAGGCATGCCTTACGAAACGGATCAAGCTCGAAACGGAAACGATCCTGAAACGGCGTCGTCACTGTCTGCGTTTCGAGATCGACATGGATGGGATCGGTTTTCGCAACCTCCATCAGCCGGTCAACCGCCTCCTGCGGCAGGACGACCGTCAAAATGCCGTTTTTGAACGCATTTCCAGAGAAGATATCGGAAAAGCTGGGCGCGATCACGACCTTGATCCCCATGTCATTCAACGCCCAGGCCGCATGCTCGCGGCTGGACCCGCAGCCGAAATTATCGCCCGCGATCAGAACCGGGCTGCCCTGATATTCGGGATCGTCGAACACATTACCCGACACCTCCCGCATCGCCTCGAACGCGCCCTTGCCCATCCCGACGCGGCTGATGGTTTTGAGCCATTTGGCGGGGATGATCATGTCGGTGTCGACATTTTTTACACCCAGCGGATAGGCCCGGCCCTCAACTGTCTTCAACGGCTCCATCAGCGCAGATCCTCCACGACCGAAGCGCCATCGGCATCCATCTCGGCGGGTTCGGAAAAATCCGCCGCGCGGGTCAGGTTCGCAGCCATCAGCGCGCTCAGGATTGCGCCCGCCGCCAATATCCAGAATGCGCCCTTCATGCCATTTCTCCCGCCATGGTCCTTATGTCCGTCAGATGCCCGGTAATCGCCGCAGCCGCAGCCATTGCCGGCGACACCAGATGCGTGCGCGATCCCGGCCCCTGCCGCCCCATGAAGTTGCGGTTGGAAGTCGAAGCGCAGCGTTCCCCGGCAGGCACCTTGTCCGGGTTCATGCCCAGACACATGGAACAGCCCGGTTCCCGCCATTCAAACCCGGCATCGAGAAATATCTTGTCCAGCCCTTCCGCCTCGGCCTGAAGCTTGACCAGACCGGACCCCGGAACGATCAGCGCCTGCCGGATGCGCGGATCGACCTTATGCCCCTTTACCACCGCAGCAGCGGCGCGCAGATCCTCGATCCTGCTGTTGGTGCAGCTGCCGATGAATATATGCTGGACTTCGATATCCTGCATCCGCTGGCCGGCACTCAGCCCCATATACTCAAGGGCTTTCTCCGCCGCTGCGCGTTTGGTCGCATCCGCGAAGCTTTCCGGCGCGGGCACGGTGCCGGTAATCGGCACGACATCCTCCGGGCTGGTGCCCCAGGTGACCGTCGGCACGATGCCCGCGGCATCGATCACGACCGAACGATCGAAGGTCGCTCCTTCATCGGTTTTCAGCGTCTTCCAATAGGCGACCGCCGCCTCCCAGTCCGCGCCCTTCGGCGCCATCGGACGGCCCTTCACATAGGCGAAGGTCTTTTCATCCGGCGCGAACAGACCGGCGCGCGCGCCGCCCTCGATCGACATGTTGGAAACGGTGAGACGCCCTTCGACGGACATTTCCTCGAACACATTGCCGCGATATTCGATCACATGGCCGGTGCCACCCGCCGTGCCGATCACGCCGATCACATGCAGGATCACGTCCTTGGGCGTTACGCCGGGGCCGAGCTGCCCCTCGACACGAATTTCCATGGTCTTGCTGGGCTTCAGTTGCAGTGTCTGCGTCGCCAGCACATGCTCGACCTCGCTCGTGCCGATACCGAAAGCCAGCGCGCCCAGCGCACCATGCGCCGCCGTGTGGCTGTCACCGCAGACCAGCGTGGTTCCGGGCAGGGTAAAGCCCTGCTCCGGCCCGACGACATGAACAATTCCCTGCTCCTTGTCGGTCGCACCGATATATTTGATGCCGAACTCCGGCGCATTTTTTTCCAGCGCCGCGAGTTGCTGCGCGCCTTCGGGGTCCTTGATCGGCAAACGGTGGCCTTCGCCATCGACGCGCGCCGTCGTCGGCAGATTATGATCCGGCACGGCCAGCGTCAGATCCGGACGACGCACTTTGCGCCCGGCCATACGCAGCCCCTCAAACGCCTGCGGGCTCGTCACTTCATGAACGAGATGGCGGTCGATATAGAGGAGGCATGTGCCATCCTCCCGCGTTTCGACCACATGAGCGTCCCAGATCTTTTCGTAAAGCGTGCGTGCTTGTGTCATGAGGGCGTCCCTAGCGCCATCACGCGGTTAACGGAAGACAGAAAGGCCGGTTTCGAGATGATTTGTGGCAGGATGCGGTCAGGAAAACAGGAAAGCCTGCTTCCGGTCACACGCGCGCATCGCCGCCCTGCCACACAGGAGGACGCTCACCCCCACAGGCTGACCCCGCTCTTCCACAGCATATAGGCAGCCACGACAAAGATCAGCAGCGCGAAGATGGTATTGAGCATACCTTTGCGCGCGGCCAGCCGGTGCGAAGCCGCTGTCCCGACAATACCGCCCACGACGCCGCCTGCAATGAACGTCGCGGCCAGCACCCAGTCCACCAGACCCGATATCGCATAGTTGATCGCCGCCGTCAGACCGAATGCCGTCACCGCAACCAGCGACGACCCCACCGCATTGCGCATCGGCATCGCGGTCGAAGCCATTAGCGCAGGAACGATCAGAAAGCCGCCGCCTATGCCGAAAAAGCCCGAAAAAAGCCCCGTCCCAAGACCGAATGCCAGAACCTTGGGCGCATTTTCGCGATGACATTGCACATCGGGATTGCCCGGATCGCTCCGCCCGCGCAGCATCAGCACCCCGACGCCGAGCATCAGCAGCGCGAACAGGAACAGCAAATGCTGTCCGTCAAATGCCTTGCCCAGAGTAGAGCCGCCATAAGCGCCCAGTACGCCGGCCAGCGCGAACATCCCGGCGCACCGCCATTTGACCGTTCCATGCCGCGCATGGGGCACGAGGTTCGCCCCGGCATTGGCGGCGACTGCGAGCGCGCTGGTGCCGATCGCGACATGCGGCACCGGCACCCCGACCAGATAGACCATCAACGGCACGGCCAGAATCGACCCCCCGCCGCCAACCAGCCCAAGCGTAAAGCCGACGAGCGAACCCGATCCGGCACCGAGCAGATATTGGATAGGTTCCAGCGTCATCGCCTGTTTCCTTTTGCGCCATGAAATCCGATCGTGATCGAAGGGAAGCCAAGCGACATGACGCCCCCGCCCCCGGCAACGATCAGAGCGATCAGAGCATGTTAAGCGGCAGCTTCAGATAACGGGTTCCGTTTTCTTCCGGCTCCGGCAGGTGGCCGCCGCGCATATTAACCTGAATCGACGGCAGGATAAGCCTCGGCATACCCAATGTCGCGTCACGCGCCTCCCGCATCGAAACGAACTCGCCTTCGCCTACTCCGTCATGGACATGGATATTGCCCTTGCGTTCCTCACCCACGCTCGTCTCCCACGCATAATGGTCGCGACCGGGGGCCTTATAATCATGACACAGGTGCAACCTGGTCTCATCCGGCAAGGTGAGCAACCGACGGATCGAACGGAATAATGTGCCCGCATCCCCGCCGGGGAAATCCGCGCGCGCCGTGCCATAATCCGGCATGAACAGCGTATCGCCGATAAAGGCATGATTGCCGATCACATAGGCCATATCGGCCGGCGTGTGCCCAGGCACATGCAGAGCGATCGCCGGGATGGAGCCGACCGAGAAGCGATCGCCATCATCGAACAGCCGGTCGAACTGCGACCCATCCCGCGCAAACTGCGTGCCTTCATTGAAAATTTTGCCGAACACCTGCTGCACGGTCAGGATATGCCGCCCGATCGCAAGCGTGCCGCCCAGCTTTTCCTGAAGATAGGGCGCGGCGGAGAGATGGTCGGCATGGGCATGGGTTTCGAGCAGCCACTCGACCTCCAGACCGGCCTCACGAACATAATCGATCACCTGATCGGCCGATCCATAAGATGTCCGGCCCGACGCCGGATCGAAATCCAGCACGCTGTCGATGATCGCCGCCTTGCCCGTTGCAGGGTCGGAAATCACATGGGTAACGGTGAATGTCGCTTCGTCGAAAAAGCTCCTGATCCTTGCCGGCGACGCACCGGCGGCGGCCTCGACAATGTCGGCTGCCTGCGCGGCTATCGGATCTCGCCCTGCTACCGGATCTGCCATTCTCTCGTCCTTTCCATCTGTCTGAATTCATTCGTCCGGCTTGCCGGCCTCGCGCCAAGAGAGGGGAAACGCGCGAAGCCGGCTCCGGCGGTATCTCAGAGAATTTTCTTGCTGAAATACCAGCCGGTATAATCATCGCCTTCCCCGACACGCACTTTGCCGGCGGTAACGGTCGCGGGCGGCAGCTCATTAATACTCGGCATGGAAGGAAGGGGTTCGGCACTATTGATCATCGCATATCTCTCGGCTTCTTTATATTATATATATACGATATATTTAATTTAAAAAATAGATCAATTCATAGATAGAAATCGATTTCCCCAATAACCCTTCCCATATCCTATAAAATCGCCAGATTCTGGCGGGTCCAACCGATCAGGCTGCCTCGATCCAGCGCCCCGGACATGCGCGCAACTTCCTTCCCTCCCGCAAACAGAATCAGCGTCGGTATCGACCGGATCGCATAACGCGCTGCGAGTTGCTGCTCCGCCTCCGTATCCACCTTGACCAGCCGGACGGCCGGCTCCAGATCAGCGGCGGCAGCCTTGAAAGCAGGCGCCATAACGCGACACGGCCCACACCAGCTGGCCCAGAAATCGGCCAGAACCGGTATGGTTCCCTGCCCGACATGACGATCGAAAGCCGCCATCGCAACATCAACGGGCGCCCCCTGAAACAAGGACTGCTTGCACCGCCCACATTTCGGATCAGAACCTATCCGCGCCGCAGGAACCCGATTGGCGGCACCACAAGCCGGACAGACAACCAGTTCGGGATCACTCATCACCTTATCTCCTTCATCGCAAGCCTTGATCTCCTTCATCGCAAGCCTTGCCCGCTTCATCCCTTAACGATTTATCGTTTACCAGTATGATGTAATCGTGTAAAAATAGCTTTCAAGCAAGGAATCGACCCTGAACGGGACAATGAATGACATATCATGATACAGGAATGCAGGGCCTGCCTTCCCTGTTGCAGATTGGTGACCCGGCCCCGAATTTCCAGGCGCGCACCACGCAAGGTGAGATCAGCCTGTCCGATTATCGCGGAAACTGGGTATTGCTCTTTTCCCATCCGGCTGACTTCACGCCGGTCTGCACCAGTGAATTCATCGCACTGGCTCAGGCGAACGAGCGGTTCGAAGCCCTCAACTGCCGGCTGCTCGCGGTATCGGTGGACAGCCTCTATTCCCACCTCGCCTGGATACGCGCCATTCGCGAAAAGTTCGGCGTCACCATCCCCTTTCCGGTGATTGAAGACCCGTCACTGGTGATCGGGGAAGCCTATTGCATGATCAATGAAACCGCATCGGACGCGGCCACCATGCGATCCACCTTCTTCATCGATCCGGACGGCATTATCCGCACAATATTATGTTATCCCGCGACCATCGGCCGTTCGGTCGAAGAGATGCTGCGGATATTGGCGGCGCTCCAGAAGGTGGACAGCGATCAGGTGCTGACCCCGGCGGGCTGGCAACCGGGCGACGACATATTACTCCCCCCTCACCAGGACCAGAGAGGAATGCTGGACGCCGAAGGTGAAGGGAATTGCTGGTTCTACCGAACCCAGCCGGACAAGGAGAAGGGCGCGCTATGATGAATGCCCTGACCGACAAGGATATCGACAGCATTGTCGATATGCTGAAAGTGCTCGGCCACGAATTGCGGCTGAAGCTGATCCATACATTGCGGCAGGTCGGCGAGAAATCGGTCGGCGAACTGGAAACATTGACCGGCATCGGACAACCGGGCCTGTCACAACAGCTCGCCATTTTACGCAAGGCCGAACTGGTACGGACGCGCCGGGAATCGAAGCTGGTTTTTTACAGCCTCGAACCCGAGGCCCTGATCCCGGTGGCGCGCCTGCTCGAAAATCTCGCCGATCTCGAAATCGCTCCGCCGGCATCGAACCCCCGGACAGCGCGTGCCCGAGCGCGCAATTCCGCCGCGACCTTTGCCCGTATTCTTTAACGCCCGCCCTTAACTCTGCTCCTGCCCGAAAATAGCCGGGCAGGATGTTATCCGGCCGGTCGCTCGTCATCGAGATCAAGACGTCGCGTGCACAACGCCAGCACCGCCGGACGGTGGGTAACGAGCACAAGACCGGCCCCGCTCTCATCCAGCCAGCTTTTGAGCGCCCCCAGCAACCGCGCTTCGGTGGCCGGATCCAGCCCCTCGCTCGGTTCATCGAGCAAGAGCCAGGACCGGTCAGCCAACAATGCACGGGCAATCGAAAGGCGCTTGCGCTGCCCCCCGGAAAGGCGTGCGCCGCCATCGCCTAGCCAATAATCCAGCCCGCCCACCATGGCCCGCACCTCATCGGCCAGACAGGCCGTTTCGAGCGCACGCCACAAATCTTCATCGCGCAGGCCGGGGCGTGCCAACCGCAAATTATCGCGTACCGTTCCCGAAATCAGCAACGCATCCTGCGGCGAAAGCGCGAACAATTCCCGTATTTGAGTCAGCGGCAAGTCCCTGACATTTTGACCGTCAATCACGATCCCGTCCGCTGCGTCAGGTCGCACTCCGGCCAGCGCCTCCAGCAATTGTGTTTTGCCACTGCCCGAACGCCCGACAATCGCAACCCGGTCCCCTGCCGACAAGGAAAACTGCCGCCCCTTGCCCACGGGCAGATCGAGCCGCCGCCCGGTCAGAGCAGCTCTGCATCTTTTTTCGGGAGCAACTGCCTCCCCTTCACCAGCCAGACCATCCAGCCGCGCCAGCCCGGCCTTTACCACCGCATCGCGCATGATCCCACGCACCAGGCCACCCAGTGACTCGATCGCTCCGGCAGCGGCCAGCACCGCCATCACCCGCACGGGTAGCGAGGCCAACGGGGAAAGAAGGAAAACTGCCGCCATGGCCAGCCCCCCGGCCAGCGTCATTGCGCCACCGATCATGGCCTCCCCTCGTGCCAGCCGCATCCGTGCCGCGTCCAGCCGCCCGGCCTCGGTTGCCAGCATATGGGACAATGCGGGAGCCATGCGGTAGGCAACCACCTCCGGCGAGGCCTGTGCATAGCCCGTCATATCGGCCTTCAACCGGCCAAGAGCTTCGGCCAGATCCCGCGCAGGCCCATCAAGCAGACGCGGCGCGATACGCACGACCAGCATGGGCAAACCCAGCAGCAGGATCAGCATCGCCAGAGCCGCCCCCGGTCCGGCCAGCGCCGCCAGCACCAGCCCGACCAGCCCGCCCGCCAAGGCCGCGGGCAGTGCGGGCTTGCGCACCAGCCGATCCTCCAGCGCGCCGATATCCTGCACCAGCCGGGTAACGGCATCGCCCGCCGACACCGCCCGGACATCGCGCGCAGCCACGATATGGCCGAACAGCCGCGCCCTGACCGTGGCCAATGCGATCAGCGCCGCACGGTGGCTATAATATCGCTCCCCATAGCGCGAAACGGTCCGCCCTATCGCCAGCAGGCGGATTGCGGCGCTCGGCACCAGATAATTGAACGCCTGCACCGCCAGCACCCCGGTCGCGCCCGCAATGGCCGCACCTGTCAGGAACCAGCCGGACAGGCCCAGCAGCAAAGACGCCGAAACCGCCGCCACCGCAGCGCAGATCATCCCCGCACGCATGACCCGGCGTTCGGGCGCAATTGCTTCGGCAAGCAGCAGCTCAATCTCCCGGCGGCGCGTCACAGCATCACCCGATGATCGGCCAGTGCGGCAAGAGCCTCGCTATGCGTCGCGAGCAGCACCGTCCGCCCGCGCCCCGCCTCATATAATATTGCCCCGATATCAGCGGCAGAGGCCGCATCCAGATCGGCAGTCGGCTCATCCAGTAGCCAGAGCGGCGCATCTTTCAACAACACCCTCGCGATCGCGATGCGGCGACGCTCTCCTCCCGACAGGCCGGACCCGCGATGGTCGATCGGCAAGGCCATGCCCTGCCCTCGCGCTTCGATCATCGGCCCAAGCCCCGCCTTCCGCGCGGCCCGTTCCACCGCCGCTTCATCGGCCTGCGGACAAGCAAGCCGGATATTGTCGGCCAGCGTACCGGGCAGCAAGGCCACCACCTGCCCGGCCCAGCCGACATGCCCCGGCAGCAGGCATGCCGCCCCCTCTTTCCCGTCCAGCAGCAGGCGCCCTTCCCCAACCCGTGCCATACCAAGCAACGCATGGAGCAGGCTGGACTTGCCCGCGCCTGACGGCGCACTGATCGCCGTCATCCGCCCGGCCGGCACGATGAAGGAAAAAGGACCGACGGACGCGCCATCATGGTCGATGCTTACCCCTTCGAAGCGCAATTCGGGCGGTCGGCCGAGCTCCGGCATTTCCTTATCCACACCATCGCGGCGAAATGCCTCCAGCCGCTCGGTCGCCGCCTCTCCGGTCTGCTTGTCATGATAGGCCGCCGCCAGCCGCCGCATCGGCAGATAGAATTCCGGCGCCAGCACCAGCACATACAGCGCCTGCCCCAGCGTCAGTTTTTCCGGCGCCGGGAATGGCAGCAAGCCGAGCAGGTTGAAACCGCAATAGACCGCGACCAGCGCCACGGACAGCGCCGCGAAAAACTCCATGATCGCGCCGGAAAGAAAGGCGATACGCAACACGCCCAGCGTTCGATCGGCCACCTCGCGCGTCGCCTGCGCGAGATGACGCCCCACCCGCTCCTCCGCGCCGAAGCCGACAATCACCGGCAACGCCCGCAGCCGATCGACAAACAGGCCGGACAAATGCCCCAGCGCCTCAAGCTGGCGCCGGGCGGCGCGGGCCGCCGCCGTACCCGCCAGCGCCATGCCCAACCCGAACGGTGCCAATGTCGCAAAAAGGATCATCGCCGCGACCCAGCTTGCCGGAACCGCAGCCGCCGCGATCAGCAATGGCGAGACAACCGCCGCAAAACGCAACGGCAGAAAGCGCGCGTGGTAGCCGTCCAGATCCTCGACCCGATCGACGGCGTCGGCCACTTCCTCGCCCAGCATTCGCCGATTGCCCGGCGCGGCGCTGAGCAAGGCGGGATAGCATAGTGCGCGCCATCCCGCCTTTGCCTGATCGGCAGCCCGCTGCCCGTCTGTCGCGGCCTTGACCTGGGTCAATGAGCGCAGCGCCGATACGGCGCAAAGGCCCGCAAGCGCCACGGAGAAGACCAGATTCCTGCCCTCCATGACCGCCGACACCGCAACGGACAGCGACGCCGCAATCAGGATCGCGCATATCGTGTCGAGCAGCCAGGGCAGGGATGCTTTTTTACTCGCCATGGTCGTTAATCGGTTGCTCATATACTCAATTACGAGTAATGGCTAACCGTTATATTTGCAACCGACTCAGGGCGCATTCCGCGTCCGGCCGCAACCCATGGGAGTTCCGCTATGGACATGGCCGTCATAGAATTATCTCGCCTGCAATTCGCGCTCACCGCGCTTTACCATTTCCTGTTCGTGCCCCTGACCTTAGGGCTCTCTTTCATGCTTGTCATCATGGAGTGCATCTATGTGATGACAGGCCGGGAGGTGTGGCGCACGATTACCCGCTTCTGGGGCAAGCTGTTCGGCATTAATTTCGTGCTGGGCGTCGCCACCGGCATCACGATGGAATTCGAATTCGGGACCAACTGGTCCTATTACTCCCATTATGTCGGCGACATTTTCGGGGCGCCGCTGGCGATCGAAGGCCTGATGGCCTTCTTCCTGGAAGCAACCTTTGTCGGCCTGATGTTCTTCGGCTGGGACAAGCTTTCCAAGCGGGCGCATCTGTTCACCACCTTCATGGTGGCGCTCGGTTCCAACCTGTCGGCCCTGTGGATTCTCGTCGCCAATGGCTGGATGCAGCATCCGGTCGGCGCCCGGTTCAACCCGGAAACGATGCGCATGGAAGTCAGCGACTTCATGGCCGTCATCTTCAACCCGGTGGCTCAGGCCAAGTTCGTCCACACGGTCAGCGCCGGTTATGTCACCGCCTCGGTCTTCGTCCTCGGCGTGTCGGCATGGTATATGCTGAAGGGCAAATGGGTGCCGATCGCCAAGCGGTCGTTCACCGTTGCCGCCGCCTTCGGTCTGGCGGCGTCGCTCTCGGTCGTCGTTCTCGGTGACGAAAGCGGCTATGCGCTTACCGACAACCAGAAGATGAAACTCGCTTCGCTTGAAGGCATGTGGCACACGGAGCCCGCTCCGGCTGGCCTTGCCCTCTTCGGCATTCCCAGCCTGAAGGACAAGGAAACCCATTTCGAACTGAAGGTTCCCTATATACTGGGCCTGATTTCCACCCGCAGCTTTACGGGCGAAGTCACCGGTATTTATGAACTGGTCGCCAAGGCCCATGATCGCATTATCAGCGGCACTCAGGCCTATGACGCGGTCGAGAAGCTGAAGATCGACCGTCACGACCTCGCCGCGCGCGAACAGTTCGAACGGCACAAGCTGGATCTCGGCTATGCGATGCTGCTGAAACGCTTCGTCGCCGATCCGCGCATGGCCACGCCGGAACAGATTAATCAGGCGGCATGGAGCACCGTGCCGAACGTGCCGGTCATGTTCTGGGTATTCCGCGTCATGGCGGGCCTCGGCTTCTTCTTCATCGCCTTCTTCGGCATCGCCTTCTACATGGCGTCGATCCGTCGCTTCGGTTGCCAGAGCGGGTTCTGCCGCTTCTTCATGCGTGCTGCGGTATGGATCATCCCGCTGCCGTGGCTGGCCGCCGAATTCGGGTGGATATTGGCCGAGGTCGGGCGTCAGCCCTGGGCGATCGACGGCGTGTTGCCGACCTTCCTCGGCGCCTCCAGCCTCACCATACCGCAATTGTGGACCACCATCATCGGTTTCACCCTGCTCTATGGCACGCTGGCGGTGATCGAAGTACGGCTGATGCTGATGACCATCCGCAAGGGTCCGGTCGAGGCCCATGCCCCCGCCCATGAACAAGGTTCGAGCAACGGCTATGCGCCGCTGCCCGCTGAATAAGGAGCGACATCATGGCACCTCCCATCGACTATGAAATCCTGCGTCTGATCTGGTGGGCCCTGCTCGGCGTCCTGCTGATCGGCTTCATCCTGACGGACGGGTTCGACTTCGGTTCAGCCGCGCTCCTTCCCTTCGTCGCCCGCAACGATGCGGAACGGCGCATGGTCATCAACGCAATCGGGCCGACCTGGGAAGGCAACCAGGTCTGGTTCATCCTTGGCGGCGGCGCGATCTTCGCCGCATGGCCTTTCGTCTACGCCGTCAGCTTTTCGGGCTTTTACCTCGCGATGTTCCTGCTGCTGGCATCCCTGATCCTGCGGCCGGTCGGTTTCAAATATCGCTCGAAAAAGCCGGACGCAGGCTGGCGCACCGCATGGGACTGGGCGCTGTTCGTCGGTGGCTTCGTTCCCGCGCTGGTGTTCGGCGTCGCGGTCGGCAATGTTCTGACCGGCGTGCCCTTCCGCCTCGATAGCGATCTGCGCAGCTTCTATGACGGCTCGCTGCTCGGCCTGTTCCACCCCTTTGCCCTGCTTGCCGGTCTGCTTTCGGTCGCGATGATCGTGCTGCACGGGGCAGGCTGGCTCTCGATCAAGATCGAGCATGGGCCGGTCCATGACCGCGCAACCCGTTTCGGCAAGATCGCGGCCATCGCGGCGATCCTGTTGTTCGCTCTGGGCGGCCTCTTCGTCTGGAAAGGTGGTCTGGGTTTCGCCGTCAACGGCGTTATCGATCCCCACGGCCCCTCCAACCCGCATTTCACCGATACGGTTGTCGCCCCCGGCGCATGGTTGGGCAATTACAGCCGCTATCCATGGATGCTGATTGCTCCGATCCTCGGCTTTCTCGGCCCGGTTCTGGCGATCGTCGGCATCAGCGGCAAAAAGGAAGTCCTGACCTTCACCGGCTCTTCTCTGGCCATTGTCGGTATTATTTCCACCGTTGGCCTGTCGATGTTCCCGTTCATCCTGCCCAGCTCGATTGATCCGGGTTCCAGCCTCACCGTCTGGAATGCATCGTCCAGCCATGTGACCCTGTTCATCATGCTGCTGATGACGGTGATCTTCCTGCCGCTGATCCTGCTTTACACAAGCTGGGTCTACAAGGTGCTGTTCGGCCGCGTGACTTTGAAGGAAGTCAGCACCAACCCCGATTTCTACTGATCGGAAAGGAACATCCTGATGTGGTATTTTTCCTGGATTTTGGGCGTTGCCCTCGCGGTCGGCTTCGGTGTCCTCAACGGCCTGTGGCATGAGTTCCACTCCGAGCTGGACGATGAAACCGGATATTGACCGGATGAAGACGGCGCAAGGATGAAGGGGTGATTTCCATCGGCCCCTTCGCCCTTGCACTGGAACGGCTGGGCGCGCTCGTCGCGCTCGGCCTTTTTCTTGTCGGCAGCAAAAGGATCGAGCGTCGCTTTGGCGGCGATGCCGAGCGGCGGGCCTTCATCGCTCTGCTGGCCGGGATGCTGGCGGCCCGCGCGGGTTATGTTATCACGAACTGGTCCGCATTCCGGCACGAGCCGCTGAGCATTCTCGCTTTCTGGCAGGGAGGGTTTTCCTGGATCTGGGGCGTCATTGCGACGACCACCCTACTGATCCTGACGATGCGGCGATCGCGAGCGCTAACGCCGATGATCGCTCTGCTGGCCGGAATCTCGGCCCTCTGGTTCGCGGCCGACCGGTTGTTGCTCACCCCTGCCCCCCGTCCTTTTCCCTCGGATATTCTTATCACCCGCATCGACGGCACGGCCGTCACGCCCGAACAGCTTCGCGGCAAGCCGTTCGTCATCAATTTATGGGCGACATGGTGCCCGCCCTGCCGGCGCGAAATGCCGATGATGGTCAAGGAGGCAGCCCGCGCCTCCCTCCCCATTCTACTGGTCAATCAGGGTGAGGACCGGGCAACGGTGGAGGCATGGCTGCGGGAGCAGCGCCTTCCGAACAAGGCCATATTGCTCGATCCGCAGTCCACGACATCCACGCGGCTCGAAAACGGTGCCTTGCCGACAACCCTGTTCGTTGATGCCGCTGGTATGATCCGCACGATTCACCGCGGCGAAATATCCCGCGCCGGACTGCTTTCCGCCATCAGAGAACTGGATCGGCCCTAGGGTCAGGACCCATTACTGGCACTGTTGAGGTTTGAAGCAAAATGGCTCAGCGCAAGGAGGAAAGGCGCAGGAATATGTCGATATTTCCAGG
>SBGG01000039.1 GCA_006226685.1 Sphingomonadales bacterium | reverse complement strand
GAAGAGGCCGCGCAACTGATTGATGACCGCGCCGCCAAGGGCCCGGCCAAGAAGGGCGCGAAGAAGGCGGCGGCGAAGAAAGCGCCCGCGAAGAAGAGCCCGGCCAAAAAAGCGCCTGTGAAGAAGAAAGCGCCTGCGAAGACGAAAGCCGCCGAGGAAGAATGAGGCGGCCTGCCTCGCCGCCTTGCCGGTACCCGCTGCCTTGCTGGTAGGGCGGCAGGGGCGGGTGGTGCCGTGGTCGCGACGGCCGGAAAAACAGCGCGGAACCATGAAGGGCACCGGGGGCTTGGTCCTTCATGACGGAACGGGATGAGGGGGAGGGCGTGAAGCAAGCCGGCACCGGCCAACGCGAACATCATTGGGATGCGATGCGCGCCCTGTTGATGGTGCTGGGGATTCCCTATCATGTAGCGCTGGCCTATCAGATCGGGGATGGAACCGGGCAGGCATGGATCGTCAATGCCCATGAAAGCGCGAGGGGCTTCGCCTCCTTTGCCCACTTCATTCACCTGTTCCGGATGCCCGCCTTCTTCATTGTCGCGGGCTATTTCGCGTCCCTGCTACTGGCCCGGCGGAAGCCTATGCTCTGGTTGCGCGGACGGTTTCAAAGGCTGGGTATCCCGTTTCTGGCCTGCTTGCTGTTGCTCAACCCTTTGCTGAATCTGGCCTGCGAGCTTTCGAATTTTGCGCTCGGTCCGGCCTTCGCATCGCTGCTCCATAACAGCGCGACCTCTGGCGGTTACTGGATACGCCATTTGTGGTTTTTGATCGTGCTGCTCTATTTCTGCACGGCTGTTGCACTGCTGTTCAATTTTGCACCGCATTTGCGCGGAAAAATGCTCCCACGGCGTTTCGATCGCTGGTGTGCTCGTCATTTCATGCTGTTCATGCTGGTGCTGGCGAGCCTTGTTGGCATGTGGGAGGCAGTGTCGGTCGAAGCATTTTATGCTGCGGGTCTGGCCACCAACGGGCCGCAACAGATTATGCGGCTCGATCAGGCGCTGATCTATGCACCCTGGTTCCTGATCGGATGCGTGGCGGCGCGGGCGCCTTTGCTGCGGAAGAGACTGTACCGCTTTTCGATGCCGATCACGCTGGCGGCGATCGCTTTCACTGTCGCGAGCCTTGCTTTCGGCGATCATTTGGGACCGATGGCCGGGCGCTTCCTCGACGCACTGGCGGCGCTTGCGCTGGCGCAAGTGTTGATCGCCTTGTGCAGCCATGTCGTCCGTCGCGCAAACCCGGTGACGGATCGGCTGATCGATGTCTCTTTCGCCATCTATCTTGTGCACCTGCCGATCATAACCTGGCTGGTGGTGGCGGCGCGACCGCTCGCGATGCCGGTTGCCATGAAGGCGCCGCTGGTGATGATGGCGACGTTCATCCTGTCCTGGTTCGCCGCGTTGCTGATCGCTCGGGTGCCGGTGCTGCGCCTGTTGTTCGACGGGAGGAAGCCACTTCCCGAAACAGGGGCGCCCGCACCGGACGTGGCTATTCCACCCAGTCCAGCCCTATGTCGCGATAGACGCTCCGGTCTTCGTCCCAGCCTTCCTTGACCTTCACATGCAGGTAGAGGTGAACCGGACAGCCGAGCAGGCGGGAGAGTTCCGCGCGGGATCGTGATCCGATTTCCTTCAGGCGCTGACCGCCCTTGCCCAGAACGATCGCGCGCTGGCTGGCGCGGGCGACGAGGATCTGCTGGTGGATTTCCACGCTGCCGTCCTCGCGTTCCTTATATTGCTCGGTCTCGACCGCTGCCGCATAGGGCAGTTCGGCATGAAGCTGATGATAGATTTGTTCGCGCGTGATTTCGGCGGAGAGCATCCGGTCGGTCGCGCTCGATACCTGATCGGCGGGAAAATGCCATGGTCCCTCCGGCATCGCGGCCGCCATTGCCGCCTTCATTTCGGGAAGGCCGTCTCCGGTCGCCGCGCTGACGAAGAAAGTGTCCTGAAAGCCGATCCGTTCGTTGAGCCGCTGCGCATGGATGAGCAGCTTCCCCTTGTCGGCGACATCGACCTTGTTGAGGATCAGGATCTTGGGTTCGCTCCGATCTTCCAGTCCTTCGAGGATGCGTTCGACTTTCTCTCCAAGCCCCGCCTTGGCGTCGATGACCAGCGCGATGAGGTCCGCATCCTGCACCCCGCCCCAGGCGGCCTGTACCATCGCGCGGTCAAGCCGACGGCGCGGCGCGAAGATGCCGGGCGTGTCGACCAGAATGATCTGGGTATCGCCCTCCAGCGCCACGCCGAGCACACGGGTGCGGGTGGTTTGGGCCTTGGGGCTGGTGATCGCGACCTTCTGGCCGACCAATGCGTTGACGAGCGTGGACTTGCCCGCATTGGGCGCGCCCAATATTGCGACGACGCCGCAGCGCTGTTCGGTATTTTCTTGTCCGGTCATGGCAGTTTTTCCATCAAGGCGCGGGCTGCGGCGGTTTCCGCTTCCTGTTTGGAAGCGCCGGTGGCGGTGGCTTCGCCGACATTGCGGATTTCCACACGGACGGTGAAGCGGGGATTGTGCGGCGGGCCGCTGCGGTCGATCATCTGATAATCAGGCGCTTTGCGCTTATGCGCGGCGGCCCATTCCTGAAGGGCAGACTTGGGGTGCTTGGGCGCATCGTCGATCCCGGCCGCGCGATCCTTCCACAGGCGACGGATCAGGGTGCGGACCTCGTCCAGACCGGCGTCGAGATAGAGCGCGCCGATCAGTGCCTCCATCATGTCGCCCAGCACATTGTTGCTGTCGACCGCCCCGTCGTCACGGGCCTGCTTGCCGAGGATCATATGCGGCTGAATGCCGATCCCGCGCGCGATTTCGGCACAGACCTCGCCGGAGACGATCTGGTTGAACCGGTTGGAAAGCTTGCCCTCGGGCTCATCCGGATAGAGTTCGAACAGCCATTCGCCGATCACCAGACCCAATATCCGGTCGCCGAGAAATTCCAGCCGCTCATAATGATCGGCGGAGGCGCTGCCATGGGTCAGCGCCTGAATATAGAGACGGGGCTGTTTCGGCTTGCGGCCGATCAGCGCGGCAATCCAGTCCAGCCGCGCACCGTCAGCCGTTTTCGGGTCGATCAAAAGCCTTCCCCGATACGGTTGAAGCGGGCCGCGCTCACCCAGGTCCAGGGCAGGAACCAATTGGCGCTGCCGTCGGTCGAAAACACGGTGAACATCGCCTTGCCGACCAGATTCTGCTCCGGCACCAGGCCGATGCCGCCGCCATCTTCCGCCGGGAAGCGGCTGTCGGCGCTGCGGTCGCGATTGTCGCCCATCATGAACAGGCGGCCTTCCGGTACGATGACGGGCGCGCGATTGTCCGCCGGGCCGTCTGCCACGACATCGAGCACATTATAGCTTTTGCCGTTGGGAAGCGTCTCGCGATATTGCGGATAACGGCAGAAACGCTTGCCGTCTCGTACCTCTTCGAATTCCGGGCGGAAACAGGGGCTGACATTGCCGTCGCCGGTGGCCGCCTGCAGCATATTCTGCGTTACCGGGATTACCAGATCGGCGATGCGCTGCTTGGGAACGGGTTTGCCGTTGAGGATCACCTGCCCGTTGCGGATTTCGACAATATCGCCGGGCAGGCCGATCACGCGCTTGATATAATCCTGCCGCTGGGTCGGCGGGGCCTTGAACACCGCCACATCGCCGCGTTCGGGCGTGCTGGCGAAGATGCGACCGGGGATCAGCGGCAGGCTGAACGGCAGCGAATAGCGCGAATAGCCATAGGGCCATTTGGCGACGATCAGATAATCGCCGATCAGCAATCGCGGCTGCATCGATTCCGATGGAATGTTGAACGGCGCGACGATGAAGCTGCGCAGCACGAATACGAACAGCGCAAGCTTCACCAAAAAGCTGATGAAATCGGCGGTTTCGGACTTTTCGCTCGGTTTTCGGCTCACGGGGCCCTCTGACGGTTCGGGT
The DNA here is from genome assembly GCA_006226685.1 of Sphingomonadales bacterium. GTDB lineage: Bacteria > Pseudomonadota > Alphaproteobacteria > Sphingomonadales > Sphingomonadaceae > Sphingobium. The sequence continues at coordinate 16,066 of SBGG01000039.1, read as the reverse complement.
CGGACATCAAGTCGGCGACATTGGGATCGGGTGACATTGGCGCTTTGCGTCGCCATGGTGTTCACGTCAAGCAAATGCGTGTATTCCCGGCTCGATTCGACCGGGCCGTCCGCGCTTGATGCGCCTGAAACCATCCGGAACGGGAGCGGTATTATGACTGACATCATGTGGGAGGCCATCCGCGCTGTGGCCGAACCGGACCTGAAAAGCATTTTCGACACTGACCCCGGGCGGCTTGATCGGCTGACCCTGACCGTGGCCGGCTTGCGGTTCGACTGGTCGAAAACCCATATGACCGGGGCGCTGATGACGGCGTTCGAACGGCTGGCCGAAGCCCGGAATTTCACCGCGCATCGGGATGCGCTTTTCTCCGGCGCGGTGGTGAACCCTACTGAAGGGCGCGCGGCCGAGCATTGCGCGGAGCGGGGAGAGGGTGCGGCCGACAGCGTTGCGCATGCGAAGATGCTGCATTACCGCATGCGCGCCCTGATCGACGCGATCGAGGCCGAGGCACTGGGGCCGGTGCGGCATATCCTTCATATCGGCATTGGCGGTTCCGCGCTGGGGCCGGACCTGCTGATGGATGCGCTGGGGCGGGATGCCGGGCGTTATGATGTTGCCGTGGTTTCCAACGTGGATGGCTGTGCCTTTGAGGAGGCGGTGAAGAATTTCGATCCGCAGGCGACATTGCTTGCGGTGGCGTCAAAGACCTTCACCACCACCGAAACCATGCTGAACGCCCGCAGTGCGATCAACTGGATGATCGAGGGTGAGGTTGACGATCCCTATGGCCGGGTGATCGCGCTGACCGCGTCGCCGGACAAGGCGATCGAATGGGGTGTTGACGAAACCCGCATTCTGCCGTTCAGCGAAACGGTCGGCGGGCGCTATTCGCTCTGGTCGTCCATCGGTTTTCCGGCGGCGCTGGGCCTTGGCTGGGACGCGTTTGAGAGTCTGCTTGAGGGGGCTGCCGAGATGGACCGGCATTTTCGCCTGTCCCCGCCGGAGAAGAACGCGCCGTTGATCGCCGCTTTCATCGACCAATATTATGCGCGGGTGAAGGCCTGCCAGACGCGTGGGCTCTTCGCCTATGATGAACGGCTGCGGCTGTTGCCATCCTACCTCCAGCAACTGGAGATGGAGAGCAACGGCAAGTCGGTGAAGGTTGATGGATCGCCGGTGGACGGTCCGACCGCGCCCGTCACCTGGGGTGGTGTCGGCACCGATGCGCAGCATGCGGTGTTCCAGCTCCTCCATCAGGGTACGCATCTGATCCCGGTCGAGTTCATCGCCAGCATCGAACCTGGACATGCGCTCGACCCGGCGCATCATGCCGCGTTGTTGACCAACTGTTTTGCGCAGGGTGCGGCGCTGATGCGCGGGCGGGACAATGCCGGCGATCCGGCGCGGGCCTATCCCGGCGGGCGTCCATCGACGACGATCCTGATGGAGGATGTTGCGCCGCACACACTCGGCGCGCTGCTGGCTTTCTACGAGCATCGCACCTTTGCCAATGCGGTGCTGATGGAGATAAACCCGTTCGACCAATTTGGTGTTGAACTGGGCAAGGAGATTGCAAAGGCGATCGAAAAAGATGGTCCTTCGGGTTTCGATCCCTCGACCAGCGCGCTGATCGACCTTGCGATGGGGAATGATGATTGATGCGTGACTTTGATTTCGACCTGTTCGTTATCGGCGCGGGCTCGGGAGGCGTGCGTGCCTCGCGCATCGCCGCATCCCACGGCGCGCGCGTGGCGGTGGCCGAGGAATATCGGGTCGGGGGAACCTGCGTCATTCGCGGTTGCGTGCCCAAGAAGATGCTGGTTTACGGTGCCCATTTCGCCGAGGATCTGGCCGATGCCCGCCGTTTCGGCTGGGATGTGCCCGATTGCGCGTTCGACTGGAAGGTGCTGCGCGATAATGTGCTGGCCGATGTCGACCGGCTGAACGGCCTGTATCAGCAGACGCTCGACGGCAACAAGGTAACGACCTTTCATGAACGCGCACGGATCAGCGGCCCCAATGAGGTAATACTGGCGAGCGGCAAAACGGTGAGCGCGGGTACGATCCTGATCGCCACCGGTTCCTGGCCGATAATCCCCGATATTCCGGGCGCGGAACATGGGATCACTTCCAATGAGGTGTTCCATCTCGATGCGCTGCCAAAGCGGGTGGCGATCGCGGGCGGCGGCTATATCGCCAATGAATTTGCCGGCATCTTCAACGAGCTTGGTTCCGAGGTGACGCTGGTCAACCGGTCGGACCAGATATTGCGCGGCTATGATGAGCAGATTCGCGACAAACTCGTCGAGATCAGTACGGCCAAGGGCATCACCTTCCGCCTGAACGCGCCGTTTGAGCGGGTTGAAAAGGCGGCGGACGGCACGCTCACCCTCCATGTGAAGGGGGGCGATTCCATTGTCTGCGACATGCTGATCTTCGCCACCGGACGCAAGCCGATGAGCTTCGATCTCGGCCTTGAAAGCGTGGGTGTTGCGATGAAGGATAATGGTGCGATCATCGTCGATGACTATAATCGCACCAATATGCCGGGCATCTACGCGGTGGGCGATGTGACCGACCGGGTGCAGCTGACGCCGGTCGCCATTCGCGAGGGCCATGCCTTTGCCGATACGGTGTTCGGCAACAATCCGCGCACGGTCGATTATGACTGCATCCCTTCCGCCGTGTTCAGCCACCCGCCCATTGCCGGTGTCGGCATGACGGAGAGCGAAGCGCGGAAACAGCTTGGTGATGTGAAGGTCTATACCTCGGATTTCCGGGCGATGAAGAATGTGCTCGCCGGGCGCAATGAACGCAGCCTCTACAAGATGATCTGCGATGCGCAGACAGGTCGGGTCGTGGGTCTGCACATGATCGGCCCGGATGCGCCGGAAATATTGCAGGCCGCCGCCGTTGCGGTGAAGGCAGGCCTTACCAAACAGGCGTTCGACGATACGATGGCGCTCCACCCCAGCATGGCCGAGGAACTGGTGCTGCTCAAATGACGGGACAGGAAAACGGCGGGAGGGCGCGCCTGTGACTCCGCTCGACCTTCTGGGCGGGGCCAGCCCGAGTGAATTATTGACCCTGCTGGTCCTGCTGGTCGGGGCAGGTCTGCTCACTGGCCTGCTGGCCGGGGTTTTCGGTGTGGGGGGCGGCACGGTCGTCGTGCCGGTTCTCTATGAGATATTCCGGTTGATGGGCGTGGCCGAGGATGTGCGGATGCCGCTTTGCGTCGGGACATCGCTTGCGGTTATCGTGCCGACCTCGATCCGTTCGTTCCGGGGCCATCTGGCCAAGGGCGCCGTCGATATGGAGGTGCTGAAGCTCTGGCTCGTGCCTGTCATTCTCGGCGTGGTGCTGGGCGGCTATGTCGCGGCCGATGCGCCCGGCTGGCTGTTCAAGATCGTGTTCGTGGTGGTCGCTACGGCCCTGTCGTTCAAACTGTTGTTCGGCAAGGAAAGCTGGCGCTTTTCGGGTCATCTTCCCGGCAATGGCGTGATGCGCGCTTATGGCCTGATGCTTGGCACGGCGTCGGCGTTGATCGGTATTGGCGGCGGCGCCATTTCCAACCTGCTTTTGTCACTGCATGGGAAGTCTATCCATCGATCGGTCGCGACCTCGTCCGGGCTGGGGGTCATCATCTCGATACCGGGTGTCATCGCCTATATCATTGCGGGCTGGCCAAAGATGGCGGAGTTGCCGCCGCTGTCGCTTGGTTTTGTATCGTTAATCGGTGCGGCGCTGATCATTCCCACCTCGATCCTTGCAGCGCCCTTTGGCGTGCGGATTGCCCATGCGCTGTCGCGGCGGAAGCTCGAACTGGCCTTCGGTATCTATCTGGGCCTTGTCGCGCTGCGTTTCCTGATTGCGATGCTGGACTGAACGGCGGGCAGGGGGGCTGCTATTCTATCGCATAGGGCACGATGTCGCGGGTTTCCGGGTCGACGCGGATCGGCCTGTCGGTCGGCGGGAAGGCGCGCTGATCGCATTCCCGGCGCGGGCACAGGCGACAGGTGACACCGATGGGCGTGGCGGCGGCCTCGTCGCGCAATTGCAGCCCATCGGCATAGATGAAATTACCCGCATGTTCGACTTCGCATCCCAGCGCGACCGCATAGCGACGCGGCGCGCGCGAATAGCTGCCCGATGGCTTTACCAACCCTCTGGCCATCGAGACATAGCGCACGCCATCCGGTGTTTCGGAAAGCTGGGTGATGATCCGGTCCGGTATCGCGACCGCTTCATGCACGATCCAGAGCGGGCAGGCGCCGCCGAAGCGCGCAAACTGGAGCCGCGTGGCGCTGTGCCTCTTGGTGATATTGCCCGCCATGTCGACGCGCAGGAAAAAGAAGGGAATGCCGCGCAGCCCAGGGCGTTGCAGGGTGGACAGGCGATGGCAGGCCTGTTCGAAGGAAACCCCGAATTGCCGCGCAAGCCGGTCTATATCGTGCCGTACCGATCGGGCGGCGGCCCGGAACGCCTGATAAGGCATCATCAATGCTCCGGCCGCATAATTGGCCAGCCCCACTTCGAGCAGCCGGTCGGCGCCGGCGGCGGGCAGGGCGGCTCTTGAAACGATGTGGTCGATCTGATCCCGGGCGGAAAATCGCATTAACTGATAGGCGATGAGGAACTGGCGGCTTTCCGGTGGGGAGGCGGCGTTGATGAACAGGCGGTTCGCGGCGGCATCATATCGCCGCATCGGGGCGCCGGGCGATTCTTCCACGATCACTTCCGTGCCGTGCAGCCTGCGTAGCATGCCGATTAGTTCGGCCTCGTCGATCTTGTCGCGGGGGCCGGTATTGGCGCGCAGTTCCTCGGCGGCGACATCCAGTTCGTGGATATAATTGCCGTTGTCGTGGAACCAGTCGCGCACCATTTCCCATGGCATGCGGGCATAGGCCGCCATGTCGTTGGCGATCGCCTCTTCCACCATGTTGAGTCGTTCGTTGATCTGGCGGAAGGCGCGATGCAGATCGACATAGCGGGCAGCGAATTCGGGATAGTGGAGATGGAGCTTTTCGATCCTGTCCGGCTCCAGCGGCGGTCCGATCACATCGGGTTGAGCAAGGGCATGGGCGAAGGCGCCGAGTAATTGTTCTCCTTCGCGATCGTCGAAGGCAGCCCAGTCCACCGGATAGGCCTGAGCCAGAGCAGCCTTTACCTTCGCTGTCAGCGGACGGTCGTCATTTTCCAGTTGAGAGAGGTAGGAAACCGATATGCCGAGTATCCGCGCCATGGATGCCTGATCCATGCGCTGATCGAGCCGCAACTGGCGCAGCCTGCCGCCGACGAAGAGTCTGTTCCCTCTGGCCATAGCGGCTTTGTATTTTGCAAAGTTTCTTTTTGCAATTCCGCAAATTTGCATTTGCACTTCCATCGTCCACCTGAAAAGAGCAGCCTGTTTCCGCGCAGAAGGCGTGTGAGGGAGAGATTATGACGAAGATGGCGATCATCGAACGGCTGGAGCAGAAGCGCGAGGCGGCGCGGCTGGGCGGGGGCGAGAAGCGTATCGCGTCCCAGCACGCAAAAGGACGCCTGACTGCGCGCGAACGGCTCGATGTGCTGCTCGATGCGGGCAGCTTTGAAGAGATGGACATGTATGTCGAGCATAACTGCATCGACTTCGGCATGGACGAGAATCATATTCCGGGCGACGGCGTGGTTACCGGGTCCGGCACGATCAACGGCCGCCTCGTGTTCGTTTTCAGCCAGGATTTCACCGTGTTCGGCGGTTCGCTTTCCGAGCGGCATGCGCAGAAGATCTGCAAGATCATGGATATGGCGATGAAGGTCGGCGCCCCGGTGATCGGCCTCAATGACTCGGGCGGCGCGCGTATTCAGGAAGGCGTGGCCAGCCTTGCCGGCTATGCCGAGGTGTTCCAGCGTAATGTGCTTGCCAGCGGCGTTATTCCGCAGATCAGCCTCATCATGGGGCCGTGCGCGGGCGGCGCGGTCTATAGCCCGGCGATGACCGACTTCATCATGATGGTGAAGGACTCGAGCTATATGTTCGTCACCGGCCCGGACGTGGTGAAGACGGTGACAAACGAGATCGTGACGCAGGAGGAACTGGGCGGCGCGGTGACGCACAGCACCAAGTCCGGCGTTGCCGATGTCGCGTTCGAAAATGATATTGAGGCGTTGCTCGCTGCGCGCGATCTTGTCGATCTGCTGCCTGCCGATAATCAGGCGGGCGTTCCGGAGCGGCCGACCGCCGATGCGTGGGATCGGATCGAGGAAAGCCTCGATACGCTGATCCCCGCCAATGCCAACCAGCCCTATGATATGCATGAGCTGATCCGCAAGGTGGTGGACGAAGGCGATTTCTTCGAAATCCAGCCGACCCATGCGGGCAATATCATCACCGGTTTCGCCCGCATCGAAGGGCGTACCGTTGGCATTGTCGCCAATCAGCCGATGGTGCTGGCAGGCTGCCTCGACATTAATGCGTCGAAGAAGGCCGGGCGTTTCGTTCGTTTCTGCGATGCGTTCGAAATTCCGATCGTCACCTTCGTCGATGTGCCGGGCTTCCTGCCGGGCGTCGGGCAGGAGCATAGCGGCATCATCAAACATGGTGCGAAGCTGCTCTTCGCCTATGCCGAAGCGACCGTGCCGAAGATCACCGTCATCACCCGCAAAGCTTATGGCGGCGCCTATGACGTTATGAGTTCCAAGCATCTGCGCGGCGATCTCAACTATGCCTGGCCGACCGCCGAAATCGCGGTGATGGGCGCGAAGGGGGCGGTGGAGATCATCTTCCGGTCCGACATGGGCGACCCCGAAAAGATCGCCGAGCGGACGAAGGAATATGAGGACCGTTTCGCCAACCCGTTCGTTGCCGCATCGAAGGGTTTTATCGACGAGGTCATCATGCCGCATTCGACCCGCCGTCGCATCGCTCTGGGGCTGCGCAAGCTGCGCAACAAGGCGCTGGAAAACCCCTGGAAGAAGCATGACAATATTCCGCTCTAAAATGCGTATGAATGGAGAGAGGCGGAGAAAGGCAAAATTATCATGACGACAGAACCCATCTATATCGTAGCCGGCACGCGTACCGCGATCGGTGATTTTGGCGGCGGGCTGAAGGATGTTCCGGCTGCGGAGCTGGGGCGGATCGTTATCGCGGAAGCGATCAGCCGTGCCGGCATCACGCCGGACAAGGTTGGCCATGTCGTGATGGGCAATGTGATTCAGAGCGAGCCGCGCGATGCCTATATTGCTCGTGTGTCCGCCGTGAATGCGGGGATACCGGTCGAGGCGCCCGCGCTGACGCTCAACCGGCTGTGCGGTTCGGCGGTGCAGGCGATTATTTCCGCGGCGCAGATGATTGCGCTCGGCGAATGCGATGTTGCGGTCGGCGGCGGTACGGAGAATATGAGCCGCTCGCCCCATGTGCTGACCACCGTACGCACTGGCACGAAAATGGGGCCGATCACCGCGATCGATGCGATGCTCGCGGTTCTCAGTGACCCGTTCGAAGGCATTCACATGGGTGTGACCGCCGAGAATGTCGCGAAGAAATATGACATCAGCCGCGAAGCGCAGGATGCGCTGGCCGTCACCAGCCATCAGCGCGCGGCAAAGGCGCAGGCCGAAGGGCGGTTCAGGGAGCAGATCGTCCCGGTCGAGATCAAGACGCGTAAGGGCGTGGTCAGCTTCGATACCGATGAGCATGTCCGCGCGGATGCGACGATCGAGGATCTGGCGAAGCTGCGCCCGGCCTTCGACAAGGAAGGAACGGTGACGGCGGGTAATGCCAGCGGTCTTAACGACGGTGCGGCGGCGGTCGTGCTCGCGTCGCAAAAGGCGGTCGATGCGCTTGGGCTCAAGCCGATGGCGCGTATCCTGTCCTGGGGTCATGCAGGCGTCGAACCGCACATCATGGGCATCGGGCCGGTGAAGGCGGTGCCGATTGCGCTGGAACGCGCCGGGCTGGCGCTCGATCAGATGGATGTGATCGAAGCGAATGAGGCCTTCGCTGCACAGGCCTGCGGGGTGGCGCAACAGCTCGGTTTCGATCCCGAAAAGGTCAACCCCAATGGCAGCGGCATTGCGCTGGGCCATCCTGTCGGTGCAACCGGCGCGATCATTACCGTCAAATGCCTTTATGAGCTGGAGCGCACGGGCGGACGCTATGGTCTTATCACCATGTGCATCGGCGGTGGTCAGGGTATCGCAATGATTATCGAGAGGTGCGCATGAAACTCGGACGATTGAACCATGTCGGGGTGGCAGTCCCCGATCTCGATGCCTCGATCGCTTTTTATCGCGATGTGATGGGCGCGACCGATATTACCGAACCTTTTGTGCTCGACAGCCAGAAGGTGCGGGTCTGTTTCGTCAACACGCCGGGTGAAAATGGTACGCACGGTACGCAGATCGAGCTGCTCCAGCCGACGACGGAAGACAGCCCGGTTTCCGGTTTCCTCGCGAAGAACCCGCTCGGGGGCCAGCATCATATCTGTTATGAAGTGGCGGATATTCACGAAGCCAAGGCCTGGTTTGAAAGTCAGGGCAAGCGGGTGCTGGGCGAACCGCGCATCGGTGCGCATGGCACGTTGATCTTCTTCGTTCACCCGAAGGACATGAATGGCCAGCTTACCGAAATCATGGAGACGCCCAGGCAAGGCGCCGCCCATTGAGCGGTTATGACACCATAAAATTGGTCGTGGCTGCCGGGGTTGCGACGCTGACGCTGAACCGGCCTGACCGGCTCAATGCGTTGACGCCACATCTGTTCACGGAAGCCGGAGCCGCGATCGATGAGGCGCTGGCCCTCGGCGCGCGGGCACTGGTGCTGACCGGCGAGGGGCGGGCCTTCTGTTCCGGCGCCGATCTCGCTGGTGATGGCCATGGCTATGAAGGGCTGCCTGACGATCTGGGCGAGATATTGGACGCCTATTATAATCCTTTCGTCCGCAAACTGGCGGCGCTCGATATTCCGGTGATAACCGCGATCAACGGTCCGGCGGTTGGCGCGGGGCTGGGGCTGGCGTTGCTTGGCGATATCATCATCGCCGCGCGCTCGGCTTATCTGCTGCTGGCGTTCGTCAATATCGGGCTGGTTCCCGATGCCGGGGCGACCTGGCTGGTGGCGCAGGGGGCAGGGCGAGCGCGCGCTTTGGAAATGGCATTGCTCGGCGAAAAAATGAGTGCCGAGGAAGCGAAGGCGGCAGGGCTGGTGACGCGCATCGTCGAGGATGGCGAGGCGTTGGCCGAGGCGCAGGCGATCGCCGCCAAGCTGGCCAGCGGTCCGACTGTGGCGATCGGCATGATCCGCAAACAGGTCGCTGCCGCGCTGACGCTGGCGCTTGACGAGACATTGGCGCTGGAACGCGCCAACCAGAGCCGTGCCGGGTTTACGGCGGATTTCAAGGAAGCAGTGGCGGCCTTTGCGGAAAAACGCGCGCCGCTGTTCAAGGGTGAGTGACAATGGCTGATCTCGAAGACTGGAAGAAGCTGGCGGACAAGGAAGTCAAGGGCAGGGACCTTGACTGGCATACGCCCGAGGGCATCACGGTAAAGCCGCTCTATACCGGTGAGGATGTGACCGTGGACCCGGGCCTTCCCGGTTTCGCGCCGTTCACGCGCGGGGTGAAGGCGAGCATGTATGCGGGGCGCCCATGGACGATCCGCCAATATGCCGGTTTCTCCACCGCCGAGGAATCCAACGCTTTTTATCGGCGCAACCTTGCTGCGGGCCAGAAGGGGCTTTCGGTTGCCTTCGACCTCGCGACCCATCGCGGCTATGACAGCGATCATCCGCGCGTGGTGGGCGATGTCGGAAAGGCGGGCGTGGCGATCGACAGCGTCGAGGATATGAAGATCCTGTTCGACCAGATCCCGCTCGATCAGATGTCGGTTTCGATGACGATGAACGGCGCGGTCATCCCCTGCCTCGCCTTCTACATCATCGCGGCGGAGGAACAGGGGGTCAGCGCCGACAAACTCAGCGGCACCATTCAGAACGACATCCTGAAGGAGTTCATGGTCCGCAACACCTATATCTACCCGCCGCAGCCGAGCATGCGGATTATTTCGGACATCTTCGCCTATACGGCGGACCATATGCCCAAGTTCAACAGCATCTCCATCTCCGGCTATCATATGCAGGAGGCCGGGGCGACGCAGGTGCAGGAACTGGCCTTCACCATCGCCGACGGTATGGAATATGTGAAATATGGCACGGCTTCCGGTCTCGATATCGACAAGTTCGCCGGTCGGCTGAGCTTCTTTTTCGCCATCGGCATGAACTTCTTCATGGAAGTGGCGAAGCTGCGTGCGGCGCGGACCCTGTGGTATCGCGCGATGACGCAACTCGGCGCGAAGGATGAACGCAGCAAGATGCTGCGCACCCATTGCCAGACATCGGGCGTGTCGCTAACCGAGCAGGATCCCTATAACAATGTGATCCGCACCACGATTGAGGCGATGGCCGCGATGCTGGGCGGCACCCAGTCGCTCCATACCAATGCGCTCGATGAGGCGATTGCATTACCGACCGATTTTTCGGCCCGTATCGCCCGCAACACGCAGATCGTCATTCAGGAAGAGACCGGCATGTGCAATGTCGTCGATCCGCTGGGTGGCAGCTATTATATCGAGGCGCTGACGCAGGAACTGGTCGACAAGGCGTGGGAGATTATCGAGCGGGTCGAGGCTGAGGGCGGCATGGCGAAGGCTGTGGACGCGGGCTGGCCCAAGGCGATGATCGAGGAAGCCGCCGCCGCGCGTCAGGCCCGCGTCGACCGTGGCGAGGATGTGATTGTCGGCGTCAACAAATATCGTCTCGCCAATGAGGAGCAGATCGAAACGCTGGAAGTCGACAATCATGTCGTGCGCGAGGCGCAGATCGCCCGCCTCAACAAGATGAAGGCGGAGCGCGACGAAGCAGCGTGTCAGGCCGCGCTCAAGGCCATCACCGAAGGCGCGGAGGGCAATGGCAATCTGCTCGCGCTGGCCGTCGATGCGGCCCGGAAGCGTGCGACGCTGGGCGAAATCAGTGCGGCAATGGAAGAGGTTTTTGGGCGTCATGCGACTGTCCCAACCCCGGTGAAGGGCGTCTATGGTGCGCCCTATGCCGAGGACAGCCGCTGGCGTCAGGTTCTCGACGGAGTGCAGGCCGTCGAGAACCGCCTGGGCCGCAAGCCCCGTATGCTTGTCGCCAAAATGGGGCAGGACGGGCATGATCGCGGCGCCAATGTGATCGCTTCGGCATTCAGCGATATGGGGTTCGACGTGGTGTCCGGGCCGCTGTTCCAGACGCCGGAAGAAACGCGCGATCTTGCGATCGAGAACAAGGTGGACATTGTCGGGGCGTCATCGCTGGCCGCTGGTCACAAGACGCTGATCCCCGAGCTTATCAAGTTGCTCAAGGAAGCAGGGCGGGCGGATATCAAGGTCGTCGCGGGTGGGGTCATTCCTCCCCAGGATTATGACTATCTGCGTGACGCGGGGGTGCAGGGCATTTATGGTCCCGGCACCAATGTGGTCGAGTGCGCAGCCGATGTGCTGCGTTTGCTCGGCCACAATATGCCCCCTCTGGAGGAAGCCGCAGAATGACAATCGAGCCCCGCACCGACTGGACACGCGAAGAAATCGCCGCGTTGTTCGACATGCCCTTCATGGACCTCGTCTATGAGGCGCAGACGGTGCATCGCGCGGGTTTCCCGCGCAACGAGGTGCAGCTTTCGACGCTGCTGTCGATCAAGACCGGCGGTTGCCCGGAAGATTGCGGCTATTGCAGCCAGTCCGCCGAAGCGGACAGCGGCGTCAAGGCGACCAAGCTGATGGACGTACAGGCGGTGCTGCAGGCGGCGGCGCAGGCGAAGGACCATGGTTCGGGCCGTTTCTGCATGGGGGCGGCCTGGCGCAACCCCAAGGATCGCGACATGCCCGCCCTCATCGATATGGTGAAGGGTGTGGCCGCGATGGGCATGGAAACCTGCATGACGCTCGGCATGTTGAGCGAGAAGCAGGCTAAGCAGCTCGCCGATGCAGGGCTCGATTATTATAATCACAATATCGACACCGCGCCGGAAAATTACGCGAATATCATCAGCACGCGTACCTTTGAGGATCGCGTCGATACGCTGGAAAATGTGCGTGCGGCGGGCATTAATGTGTGCTGCGGCGGGATTGTCGGGCTGGGCGAGAAGCGGTCGGACCGTATCGGCTTCATCCATGCGCTCGCCACCATGCCGCACCCGGAAAGCGTGCCGATCAACCAGCTCGTCCCGGTCAAGGGCACGGTGCTGGGCGATATGCTTGAAGGAACGCCGATGGCGGAGATTGACGAGATCGAGTTCGTTCGCACCGTCGCGGTCGCGCGTATCACCATGCCGCAATCGATGGTGCGCCTCTCGGCGGGCCGCGAGAGCATGAGCGAGAGCTGTCAGGCGCTGTGCTTCATGGCCGGCGCAAACAGCATCTTCACCGGCGACAAGCTGCTTACGGCACCCAATGCGGGCGATGACAGCGACACGGCGTTGCTGGCGAAGCTCGGCATCAGGGCGATGCAGGCACAGCCACACGGACATTTTGAAGAAGCCGCCGAATAGAGCGAACGGCGGGACAGAAAATCGAGAACAGGAACGACAATGGCCATCACCAAAATCCTTATCGCCAATCGCGGCGAAATTGCCTGCCGTGTGATCCGCTCCGCGCGGAAAATGGGTATCAAGACCGTTGCCGTTTATTCCGATGCTGACGCGCGCGCGCCGCATGTGCTGATGGCCGATGAGGCCGTGCATCTGGGGCCGCCGCCTGCCGCGCAATCCTATCTGCTGGCCGACAAGATCATCGAAGCGTGCAAGGCGACGGGCGCCGATGCCGTTCACCCCGGCTATGGTTTCCTTTCGGAGCGTGAGAGCTTCCGCAAGGCGCTGGACGAGGCCGGGATCATTTTCGTCGGTCCCCCGGCCAATGCGATCGCCGCCATGGGCGACAAGATCGAATCGAAAAAGCTGGCCAAGGAAGCGGGCGTCAATGTCGTGCCCGGCTATGTCGGCGTGATCGAGGACACCGAACATGCGGTGAAGATCTCCAACGAGATCGGCTATCCGGTGATGATGAAGGCTTCCGCTGGTGGCGGCGGCAAGGGCATGCGCCTTGCCTATAGTGAAAAGGACGTGCGCGAAGGCTTTGAGGCGACCAAGCGCGAAGGCCTCGCCAGCTTTGGCGATGACCGCGTGTTCATCGAGAAGTTTATCGAAAGCCCGCGCCACATCGAAATTCAGGTGCTGGGCGATCAGCATGGCAATATCGTTTACTTGAACGAACGCGAATGCTCGATCCAGCGTCGCCACCAGAAAGTGGTCGAGGAAGCGCCGTCTCCGTTCGTCAGCCCCGAAATGCGCAAGAAGATGGGCGAACAGTGCGTCGCTCTGGCGAAGGCGGTCGGTTATTTCAGCGCGGGTACGGTCGAACTGATCGTTTCCGGCACGGATAAGACCGGTGACGGTTTCTACTTCCTCGAAATGAACACCCGGCTTCAGGTCGAGCATCCGGTGACCGAGCAGATCACCGGCGTCGATCTGGTTGAGCAGATGATCCGCGTCGCCAATGGTGAGAAGCTGAGCTTCACGCAGGATGATGTGAAGATCAACGGCTGGTCGATCGAAAACCGCGTCTATGCCGAAGACCCCTATCGCGGCTTCCTGCCTTCGACCGGGCGTCTGGTGCGCTATAATCCGCCCGAGGCGGTCGACGGCGTGCGCGTCGATGACGGCGTGGCTGAAGGTGGCGAGGTCAGCATGTTCTATGACCCGATGATCGCAAAGCTCATCACCTATGCGCCGACCCGGATCGAGGCGATCGACAAGCAGATCGAGGCGCTCGACCGGTTCGAAATCGAAGGCTTGGGCCATAATATCGATTTCCTGTCTGCGATCATGCAGCATGAGCGCTTCCGCGCGGGCAATCTTTCGACGGGGTTCATCGCGGAAGAATATCCCGAAGGTTTTGTCGGAGCGCCTGCTTCGCCGGAATTGCTGCGCAGCCTTTCGGCGATCGGAGCCTTTGCCGGAACCGCGATGGCCGATCGTGCCCGCCGCATCGACGGCCAGTTGGGAGGGCGTCTGCGGCCTCCCGCCGACTGGGTGGTGCGTGTCGCGGGCATCGATCATGCCGTGACGATCAGCCTGGATGAGGTGACGGTTGATGGCGAGGCGATCGATATCGCGCTGGAATATACGCCCGGTGATCGCCTGATCGAGGCGATGGTGAACGGCGAACCGCTCTCGGTGCGGATCGCGCCGGTGCCGGGCGGTTTCCGTCTGACCTGTCGCGGGGCCAGCCATGTCGCGCGGGTGCTGCCTGCCCATGTCGCACCCTATGCCGAACATATGATCGAAAAGGTGCCGCCGGATCTTTCCAAATATCTGATCTGTCCGATGCCGGGTCTGCTGGTCGCGCTGCATGTCGAGGCGGGTGATCATGTCGAAGCCGGACAGCCGCTGGCGGTGATCGAGGCGATGAAGATGGAAAATATCCTGCGCGCGGAAAAGACGGGCAAGGTCAAGAGCCTGAATGCCGCCGCCGGGGACAGCCTTGCGGTCGACAGCATCATCCTTGAACTGGAATAAGGCATAAGGGGCTAAGGCCTGCCCCCATTCGTTCCGGGGGAGGCTCATCCCAAATGAAATGGGGGCGGGGTATATGCTATCCTGCCCTTTTTCTTCGCCTATCTCCTATGGAACAAGGAGGCAGGAGTCCGGTTCGATCCTAATGCAGGGTGGGGCAGGAGTTTCGCTTGTCATCCTTGGCATATTGCTGCCTGCACCGCCTGTGTCTATGCGAGGCTCTGCCATAGGTTCGCGACCATGCCGATTGTGGGTTCCACATTGAGGGAATGCCGTAAGCAGGGTTGAGCAGGGTGAGCGTGCGGTGGCGAATGGTTCAGGAGGCATGTCGTCAATGGATAGGGAATATCGATCGCCGTCACGGTTGCGGCTGGATCGCAGCGCATTGCTTTCCAATTATCGCTGGCTTGTTGAAAAGAGCGGTAATGCCGCTTGCGGCGCGGTGGTGAAGGCCGATGCCTATGGGTTGGGCGCTGCGGCGGTGGTCGGTCATCTGGCGGAGGCAGGGTGCCGGGATTTCTTTGTCGCGACATGGGGCGAGGCCCGACAGGTCGAACCGCATTTGCCCGAAAATGCATCGCTCAGCGTTTTTCACGGTGTGCGGGCGGAAGATATGGAGGTCGCACTGGCCTCGCGCGCTCGCCCGGTCCTGATCAGCGCGGAGCAGATCGCGCGTTGGAAGGCAGCAGGGGGCGGCCCTTGCGATGTGATGGTCGACACCGGGATGAACAGGCTCGGCCTCTCGCTCGATGGCCTTGATATGGGGCTGTTCGATGGGCTGGAGATCGACACGCTGCTCAGCCATCTTGTCCTGGCGGAAGAGGATCATCCGCTTAATGATGTGCAACCGATGTTGTTTGCCGAGATCGCCGGCAAGGTGAAAGCGAAACGCCGCAGCCTGTCGGCCAGCGCCGGTATCTGCCGTGGAGAGAAGTTCCTGTTTGATCTGACCCGGCCCGGCATCGCGCTCTATGGCGGTACACCGCATCCCGATTGCGAGGCAGCCATTCGGCAGGTGGTCACGCCTCAGGTCGAAATATTGCAGCGGCGCACGGTGTGTGGCGGCGAATCGGTTGGTTATGGCGCGACTTTTGTGGCGGATCGGACGATGGAAACGGCAACGATCAATATCGGTTATGCCGATGGCTATGCGCGGATATTCTCCAATATGGGATCGGCGTTGAAGGAGGATGTGCGCCTGCCGGTGATCGGCCGTGTCTCTATGGATCTGGTGACGATTGACGTGACCGATTGCCCATCGCTCAAGGAAGGCGACTGGGTCGATATGGACTATGATCTCGCTTATATGGCGATGCTGTCCGGCCTGTCGCAATATGAACTGCTTACCGGATTGGGGAAGCGGTTTGAGCGTTACTGGGCCTAGCACTACTTTGGCAGAAGTATGATTTTTGGGATTCCTTTCGCTGGAGATGCGTGATTCATAGGGAGCCAGCTTTGATGGAGGCTGGCGATGG
>SBGG01000048.1 GCA_006226685.1 Sphingomonadales bacterium | reverse complement strand
TTGGAAAGGCAACCAGCCTTCCCAGCGGGCCATTCGGCCCGATAGGATCGCCATTTGGGCGCCTCAACGGTGTCAGTAATGGGTCCTGACCCTAGAAGAGGTCTGCGCGCATTCGGGCGGCCGCGCGGGCAAGATAGGGGTAACCGTCCGGTACGGCCTCAAGCATGGTCAGGAAGCCGTGGATCATGCCCGTGGCATCCTCGCTTTCCACTGAAACTCCCGCCGCGCGCAACGCGTCGCCATAAGCCAGGCCCTCGTCATGTAAGGGGTCATATTGGGCGACGATGACCGTGGCCGGAGGCAGTCCGGCAAGGTTGGTATGACGCAGGGGCGCAGCCAGTGGGGTCACCTTATCCAGGTCGCCCACATAGTGCTGCCAGAACCAGCGCATCATCGCCGTCGAAAGAAGGGCTCCCTCGTCCCCGTTGTCGCGGTAGGATGCGGTCTCGAAATTCGCATCGGTCACGGGGTAGATCAGTAATTGATGACGCAGGGCCGGTCCCTGTTCGTCACGAGCCCGGATCGCCACGGCCGCCGCCAGGTTGCCGCCGGCGCTGTCGCCCGCCACGGCGAGCCGTCCCGCGTCGATACCCAGGTCCGTGGCATTGGACCTGGCCCAGCATAATGCATCGTAACAATCATCGAGGGGGCCGGGGAAGGGCGTCTCAGGGGCGAGGCGATAGTCGACGGAAAGTACGGCGGCGCCACTTCCCTGCGCGAGAGCGCGGCAAAGATGATCGTGCGTCTCGATCGAGCAGATGACCCACCCGCCACCGTGGTAGAAAAGGATCAGGGGTGGGGTCGCGTCCGTCCCTTCCGGTATGTAAAGCCGGGCGCCGATATTGCGACCGGGCAGATCGAGCACGAGATCGCGCACGCTCGCCAGCGTTGGCGGTGCCTCGCAAGGCATCGGCATGATCGACGCCCGCATTTCATCGGGCGTGATGCTCTGGAAATCAATCGGCGGCAGATCGGCCATTGCCGCCAGCACGGCCGATATTTGCGGATTCAATGGCATCTCTTGCTCGGCTCCCAATATTCGCGCTTCCCGTTCATGGCCCAGTCGGCCTGTCCGGTAAGGTGCGGTTATGACTGCGAGCTCCCTTCTAGGTTATGGCGGGTAGGGCCGTCACGATTGCCCGGAGCAACGTTTTGCCCCTCACACATATCAGCCTTGCCCTTGAATGCCCTGAAGGTGGTTTTGTTCAGCGTCTCGGCAAAAGAGTATCTACAGACGTTCCACAACAATTTTGATGCACAATGGTTGGGGGATGGAATGTGCGCCTGAAACGTCCCGTTCGTCATCGAGGCGGCTTTGTCGCCACTGCGTAAACCGGAGCGGCCAGCGGGGTGTCTGAACCGTCATGCCTGCTCTAGGCTTTTGGTATTGCGCTACTTCATGAGAAAAACTGGTTCCCGCTTACTCGCGCGATGCTCTGGCGAAAGAGAATGAGGAGAAGCCGATGAAATTCTGCAACATGCTATCGTTCATTGAAAACGACCAGTTGATCAATAGCGCAGTGCTTAGCGAGGAGGTTGGCTTCGACTCAATCAGCGTGTCCGATCACATCGTGCTGCCTGAAGTAATCAACAGTTGGTATCCGGACACAGCTGACGGCAAGCCGTTCTTTACCGCGACTACCGACTGGACCTTCCCGGAACCCTGGGTGACGCTGGCCATGATGGCACAGGCGACCAGTCGGGTGCAGTTGATGCAGAGCATCTATCTGCTGGCCGCGCGCAACCCGATAGAGGTCGCCAAGTCGACTGGCACGCTGTCTGTACTTTCGGGCAACCGGCTCGCTTTGTGTTGCGCCGTGGGCTGGATGAAGGAGGAATTCGACATCTACGGCGTCGACTTCCACTCCCGCGGCCGTCGCACCGATGAGGCCATAGCTGTCCTGCGAAAAATGTGGTCGGGCGAGATCGTTGAGCATCATGGGGAGTTCTTCGATTTCCCGCGCCTGAGAATCCTGCCTCAGCCTGGCAATATGCCCGTCTATGTCTCTGGCCCGGCGGACCGCGTCATGCAGCGTGCGGCCAGGATCGGCGATGGCTGGATGTCAAGGATGAGCAAGGTGGAAGACATGCCGCCGTCGCTGGAAAAACTCAAAGGCTACCTCAAGGAAGCCGGACGCGAGAACGACCCGTTCGAAGTGATTATGGTGGCCGAAAACCCTTGGGGTCTAGATGATGTGCGGCGGGCCGAGGACATGGGTATTACGCAGATGATCCTGCTGCCGGCGTTTTTCACATTGCATCGCAAGTCGTCGTTTGACGATAAGCGCCGTTACTGGGAAGACTTCGCCGAGACGGTTATTCGACACTGCCCGAACTGAGACGGATCAGCCTGTCGTCAGGTCAAGCACTGCGGCGGCAAACGCCGCCGGTGCCTCCTGGGGCAGGTTGTGGCCAACACCGGGCAGCGTCCGGCTTTCCCACCGCGACAGGAAGCGACCGCGATCCCGCTCGGCAGATATTGGCAACAAGCCGTTCTCACCCTGGAGCGAGATCGTAGGTACGGAGATTGCCGGCTGCTCGCGCTCAAGCCGTTCCGCCAGTTCGCTGAGCGTCGGGTCGCCAGCTGCTAGTCCAGCGCGATGCCGGTACGAGTGCAACACCACGTCGACGAAATCGGTGCTGTCGAACGCCTTGGCCGATTGTTCGAAGACATCCTCATCGAACTGCCAGTTGGGGGACCAGAGTCTCCACAGCAGGCGGCAGAAACCGCGCCGGTTCTGCTCGAGCATGGCCCGCCCTCGCTCGGTGTGAAGGTAATACTGATACCAGAGCACATGTTCGACTTCGGGCGCCAGGGGCTGGTTCGCCGGTGGACCGAACAGATTATAGCCCCCGCCCGTAACAAGTCCGCGGACAAGATCCGGACGGACAGCAGCGGTGATACACGCTGCGCGTCCTCCCCAGTCATAGCCGGCGACAACCGGGCAATCGAGACCAAGTGTCATAATCATCTCGATCAGGTCGGTACCGAGCGCAGCCTGTTCGCCGGACCGCACCATGGACTCGTCGAGGAAGCGCGTGAGACCGAAGCCGCGTAAATAGGGGACGATGACGTGAAGCCCCCGCGCGGCAAGGATCGGCGCGACGGCATCGTAAGAGCGCGGCGAATAAGGAAAGCCGTGCAGAAGCACCACCGGCAGTCCGCCCGCCGGACCATGATCCTCATAGGCGATCGACAGGCGGCATGTGGCAATGCTCCGGATCGCACTCATCGAACTGACCTCCCCTTCGTCGACAGTTGGGGGCAGCTACGTTAAGCCAAGCCCTGGTGTCACAAGCTGCGTCCGCCGTCGACGATCAAGGTCTGCCCCGTCACATAGGCGGCGAGTGGCGATACGAGATAAAGTGCCGTTGCCGCCACGTCCTCTGGCAGCCCGAGCCGCCCCAGCGAGATCGTGTCCAGCGCAGCCTTCAACCGTTCGGGATTTTGCGTTGTAACCGCTGTCATCTTCGTGGCGATCATGCCCGGTGCGATGCCGTTGACCCGAACGCCCTCGTGCGCCCAGGCATCGCCAAGCGTGCGTGTGAGGCCGACGACACCGGCTTTCGAGGCAGCATAGGCGGGATTCCCGATCACCGATTTATAGGCGCCGATCGAGCTGATAACGATGATGTTGCCTTGACGTGCCTTGATCGCCGGGAAAAAGCGGGTGCAGCAATGCATCACGCTGACAAGGTTGATGTCGACCACGCGGCGGAACGTTTCCATCTCATATTCTTTGCGGCGATAGACGACCGCGCCCTGGGCCAGGACGAGAATGTCCAGTCCGTCCGCGAAATCCCCGGCAGAATCGATCGCGGAAGGATCGGAAACGTCGACCTGCTCATAGGCCAGTCCTTCGAGGTCCGACCCGTCTTCGCCAGCATAATCGGCGGCGGTCGCGCGCGTGCCCCAGACCCTTACCCTGGCGCCCTGTGCGCGGAACATCTGAGCGATGCCGTTACCGATCCCGCTCGATCCGCCGACGACCAAGGCTTGCTTGCCCGCCAGCGACAAGGTGCTTTCGGATATTTCCATGAATTTCGATCCTGCCATTCGAGCTGATTTTAGATGCCGGGTTCAGGTGATCGTCCGGGGATCACGCTGCGTTGGTCGGGTCGGGACCGACCATGTCCGGTCGTTCCGCGAGGGTCGGCATGCGGGTCAGCTGATTGCCGCCGCTCACATGAAGGTTCAGTCCGCTGACGAAAGATGGGCCAGCGAGCCAAAGCGCGGCCTCTGCATAATCCTCCGGCTCTCCGATCCTTCGCAGCGGAATTTCGCGGGCATAGACGTCCTCCATGCCTTCGACCTTCCACAGGGCCGAAGCCATGTCGCTGCGGATCGGGCCGGGGAGGATCGAATTCACCTTGATGCCTTTGGGACCATATTCGATGGCTGCGTAACGCACGAGGCTGTCGGTGGCTGCCTTTGCACAGCCATAGGCGTAGACGAATTCCATCGGCTGAGCCGCCGCGAGGGAAGAGAAGAGGATGATGGACCCGCCCGATGTCATCGCGGCCGCGCTGTGGCGAATGAAATGAAGGCAACCGAAATAGTTCACCTCCATTGCCGCGCGGGCATCCTCCAGCGGCGCATGGGCAATGGTGCCCCCGGCGGGCAGACCCGCAGCATTCACCGCAATATCGAGCTGGCCATATTCATCGACCGCGCGTTTAACGAAGGCGCGTACCTGTGCCTCGTCCGCGACATCGCAAGCTTGCGCAATTCCCCCTGTTCGCCGCGCCAGCTCTTCGAGCGGACCTGTGCTGCGCGCGCCCACGATGAGGCGCGCGCCTTCCCTGGCAAACCGTTCGGCAATGGCCCAGCCGCTGCCCCCTGCGGCCGAGGCCCCCAGAATGATCGCCGTTTTTCCTTCAAGAACGCCCATCTGGTTATCTCCTAGACCGATGCGCCAGCGAGATGACCTTCGCGGATGGCGGTTTGCAGAAAGCGTGGCGAGTTGGCATCCCCGACAACATGGATTTCTGTGTTCCTGTCGCTGAGCGCGGTATAGAGCTCGCGATTGGGAACATTGGCGGAAACGAAGACAACGGTATCGGCCGGCAGGCTGCGCAGGTCGGCATCATCGGTAAAATGCGTGCCGCCGACCAATACCGCATTATCGGTGAACTCGACTGCGCGATGGCGGATGAGGTAGTCGAACGGTTTGCCGCGCATCCGGGTCAGCAGGGGCTCGACCATAAGCGGTGCCTGTGCGAGCGGCGCCAGCATGCGCAGGCGCGTGACATAGGTAACCGAAAGTCCCTGTTCGATCAGATGTTCCGCCGCGGCCAGGCCTTCGTAATGGCCGACATCGTCGATAACGACAGCCGTTTTGCCGAGGTCGACCGGGGGCTGCATGAAGAGGTCGAACGCACTGATCACATTTCTGCGATCGAAATTGCGGATCGCCTGTCCGGGATGTGAGTGCTGGATACCGTCCATGCGGGGGAACGAACCCGTGGCGACGATGACAGCCTCAGCCTTGCTGGCGATCACGTCATCAGCGTCGAGATAGGTCGAGAGCTGCACTTCGACGCCCAGCCGGTAAATCTCGCTCTCCAGCCAGGTCGCGACATCGATCATGCCGTGACGGGTGGGTGCCTTGGCGGCCGCGCGCAACGTGCCGCCCAGCATGGGGCTTGCTTCGGCAAGCGTTACCTTGTGCCCGCGCAGCGCCGCGACCCGCGCCGCCTCCATGCCCGCGGGGCCGCCACCCACGACCAGCACCTGCTTGGCCGCGGAGGCAGGATTAAGCTTATGGTCGCCGCGATAGAGTTCATGCCCGTTGCCGGGGTTGACGGCGCATTCGAGATGGCCATGTTCAGTAGAAACCTGAGCGACGCAGGCCTGATTGCAACCGATGCAGGGACGCACTTCCTCGACCTTGCCGGCCAGGCTCTTCACGACGAGATCGGGGTCGGCGATCATCGCGCGCACAAGGCCTACCATGTCCGCGTCACCGGCGCGGATGACCTGATCGCATTCTTCCAGCGTGCGGAACCGGCCCACGACCATTGTCGGCAATTTGACGTGGCGCGTGATCGGCACGCTGGTCGGCAGTTCGTAGCCAACCGGTTCGTGCATGCCGCCAACCATCTTGGTATAGCTGTTGTAATTGCCGACCGAGACGTTGATATAATCGGTAAGGCCGCGCTCTTGCAGCATCAGCGCCACGGCAAGGTTCTGTTCCTCATCGACACCATTGACAGTCAGATCCGGGGCAAGGCGCACGCCTACGACAAAATTGCTTGAGACCGCGCTGCGTACCGCCTCCATCAGCTCGATGACGAAGCGGGCGCGTTCCTGGATCGTCGCGCCGCCATACTCATCTTCGCGCAGGTTGGTGTTGGCGGAGAGGAACTGGCCGGGCATATATCCATGGGCGCAATGGACATCGACGCCGTCCAGTCCCCATGCTTCCATCCGCCGTGCCGCCAGCGCATAGGCTTCGATGATCTCGGCGATCATCGACTTCGTCATCTCAATCGGCACGACGCCAACCTCGACGCTGGGGGTGGCGCTGACGCCCCAGGGAGGCGAGCCGTCGCGCGGCAAGCCGTGGTGGCCCGCGTGCCAGAGCTGCTGGAAGATTTTCATGTCATGACGACGGCCCATGTCGCCTAGCTTGCGATATCCGTCCTCGAGTTCGGCTTTCCACAGATCGATCGCCAACGGGCTGGTGGGGTGGACGGAGCCTACCTCAACAATCGAAAGCCCCGCGCCGCCGCGCGCGCGCGCTTCATGATAGGCGATCAGCGCGTCGCTCATCGCGCCTTTGCCGAGGATCGTTGCGTGGGCCGGTCGGAAAATCCGGTTCTTGATCGTGATATTGCCGATCTGCAGCGGCGTGTGGACATGTGTGTAGTTCACGATCTTCCTCTCTATCCTATCGCTCTGATTTGTCGTTACCGTCCGAAGTCATTTGCGACGCAGCTTCTCCAGTGTCACCGGCAGGTCGCCGCTCGCCATCGATTCCATTTCCATCTCAAGGCCGGGGCCGAGTGCCTGGGCCGCCAGTATGCCCGTGATGCGCGCAAAGGCGCGCTTGGTGCCATTGACGCCGTTGGGCCCCATTGCCACGATCCGTGCTGCCAGTTCGCGCGCTAACGGGAGGGCGTCTTCAGGATTTTCCACCAGATCGGTGACAAGGCCCCACGCATGCGCCTGCTCGCCTGTGATGACCTCTCCCGTCAGCAGGCATCGCTTCGCCCGGTTGATGCCGATCGACTGGGACCAGCTTATGATCCCGCCATCGCCCGCCACTATGCCCACATTGACATGCGTGTCCGCAATCTTGGCGCCCTTCCAGGCGACAACGATGTCGGACAGGGTGGCGATTGTCGCGCCGAGCCCGATCGCGGCGCCCTGCACGGCTGAAATGACGGGGATCGGCAGTTCCGAAACGCCATAAAATACGCCCTTGGCATATTTGATCATGTCGTTGCGGATCGCCTTGCTCCTATGAGCGTCGAGCATCTCGTCGAAGTCGCCACCAGCGGAAAAGGCGCGTCCTTCCGCGCACAGGATCAGAACGCGAACGTCTGGTACCTGACTGGCAACCGTTTCCAGCGCCGAGACGAATTCGATATGAGCATCCATATCGAACCGATTGAGAAGATCGGGCCTTGCGAATCGAAGCTCCGCGATTCCTTCGGAAATCGTCAGATTCAACGTCTGATATGTCATGCTGTCGGCCAAAATCAGCGTCTCCCTTGGTGAGCATGCAAGATAGCCATAATCGCGCACTCGGCGTTGACTGCCAATGCACAGTTCCATGCGCGGGATTGAAGCGCCGCGACTTTACTGGATCATGACATTCATTGGAGTCATCGTCTGGATAAACCGGCCCATTAAATGGAGAGAAAATCATGGCTGTTCTGCAAAATAAGGTGGCATTGGTCACCGGGTCAGCGAAGGGAATCGGCTTCAGCATTGCCAAAACCTTCGCGACGGAAGGCGCCAAGGTTGCTCTGGCGGCGCGCACACAGGAGCAGGCCGATGCCGCAGCGGCGCGTGTCGGGGGCGATGCAATCGGCGTGGCGCTGGACACGCGAGACAGCCAGCAATGGCAAGCTGCCATTGCACGGGTCGACAGCGCGTTTGGCGGACTCAATATTCTCGTGAACTGCGCGGGGATAACGCGGGGGTCGACGCTGCTCGATGCCGATGACGATAATTGGGACGATCACATGGCGATCAATCTGCGTGGCCCGTTTCTTGGCTGCCGCGCTGCGCTGCCGGTGATGACCCGCGACGGGAAGCCGGGGGCCATCGTCAACATTTCCTCGGCATTTGGCAGCCGGGTGACGCCGGGCTTTGCGGCCTACAGTGTCAGCAAGGCGGCATTGAACGCAATGACGCAGGTTCTTGCGCTGGAATGCGCTGCCGCCAGGAATTCTATCCGGGTCAACGCCGTGGCGCCCGGCGGTACCGAAACGGAGATGTTTGAGGAAGAGCTGCGACGCACCGGGATGGATCGCGAGAAGGCCTATGCGCTGTACAGCAAGATTCACCCGATGGGCCGGATCGGCAAACCGGAAGAAGTCGCCCGCGCCGCTCTCTGGCTTGCGTCGGATGCGTCCAGCTTTACGACCGGCACGATCGTACCGGTCGATGGTGGAAGTGCGATCCGCTCATGACACAGGCCGATAAAGGGAAATCCGCAATCGTATTCGGCGCTTCGGGCGGGCTTGGCGCGGGCTGCGTGCGCGCGCTTGCTCGCGAGTGGCCGGTAGTCGCCATCGTCTATCATCGTCGGCGCGAGAAGGCGGAAGCGCTTGCCGCCGAACTGCCCGAGGGGTGCAGAGGATATCCCGTCCAGTGCGATGTTACCGATGGTGCTTCGGTTCGGCGCGCTATCGCGGATGTGACGGAAAATTGCGGACCTATCGGCGCTGCGATCTACTCCGCCGGCGTCGAGATCGATCAGCCTTACATCAGCGAGACGACCGAAGAGCAGTGGCAGGAGGTGTTCAACACTGAAGTTCTGGGCTTCACTCGCCTGATATCGGCGGTGCTGCCGCTGTTCCGGGAACAGGGTGGCGGTGTTATCGTTGCCGTTACCTCCATGGCGAACAGACGCGTGGTGGTCGGCGACACGATCTCGGCAGCTCCAAAGGCGGCGATTGAATCGCTATGCCGGGGTATCGGCAAGGAAGAGGGGCGTTTTGGCATCCGCGCCAACACCGTGGCGCCAGGCGCCATGAATGCAGGCCTTGGCGAGCAGTATATGGCCGAGCGTTGGACGCCCGAATTCTGGGAGAAATTCCGCAAGTCCATCCCGCTGCGCCGCTTCGGCCTTGCCGAGGACATCGGAGAGGCCGCTGCCTTTTTCGCGTCCGACAGGGCGAGCTATCTCACCGGACAGACATTGATCGTGGACGGTGGCTATACTTTATAGCCACCGCCGTGTGCGCCATTTACTTCTGATTATGGGTGAACTGGCCGAGGCCTGCTTTTTGGGCTTCGGCCACCACCATGTCCGCAGCGATGAACCCGAACACCATGGCCGGGCCGATGGTCCCGCCAGCCCCCGGATAGGCATTGCCGAACGGTGAGCCGGACGCATTGCCCGCAGCATAAAGGCCGGCAATTGGCTGGTCATTGCTATCGAGTACGCGGGCCTGCGCATCGCACTTGAGCCCGCCCTTGGTGCCCAGATCGCCCAGGCTCACCGGGATCGCATAGAAGGGCGCCTTGCCGATCTCGCCGAGGCAGGGATTGGGCTTGAGCGCCGGGTCGCCGAAATTGACGTCATAGGCGTTGCCGCCGCGCCCGAATTCGGGGTCCACCCCGCTCTTGGCATATTCGTTCATCTTGGCGACGACTGCTTCGAGCTTGTCTGCGTTGACTTCGATCTTGCCCGCGAGCTCGCGGATTGTCGGCGCGCGGAAGATGTAATGGTCCCACCATGAAGGTGGTATCTTGCGGTCGGGCATGAGGGCGGTGGGCATGACCCCGCCAGCGGTAAACTTGTATCGGAACGTTGCATCGAACACGAGCCAGCAGGGTGTATTGGCACCGGTTTTGAGCTGGTCCTCCATCATGGCGTTGCCAAACCGGTCATAGCCGCACGCTTCATCAACGAAGCGATCGCCATTGCGATTGACGCACACGCTATGGGGGCGCCCGACATCGAACACGGCCTGGTGGATTTCTTCGAAATTGGATGCGGTCGACAGCGGGAGGGACATGGTCGGTACCCACCATCCGGTCTCGGTGAACTCGGTCGCGGCACCGATTTCCAGACCGGCTTTCAGCACTTCACCTTTGTTGCCGTCTTCGGGTGTGCTGCTGTTGCGGATGCTGCCGGGAACGGTGAAATAGCGGTCGCGCAATTCCTGATTCCATTCAAAACCGCCGGAGCATGCAATGACGCCATGCCGGGCAAGCAGAGTTTCGGTGCGGCCGAAGCGCTCGGTCACGACGCCCGTGACGTGCCCGTTTTCGATGACAAGCTTCTTTACGACGGTCCCCAGCCTGAATTCGCCTCCTAACTTGACGAACTGTTCGACCAGCGGTCCGATCAAGGCGCCGCCAAGGCTCATCATACGGTCGCGGCGGGTCAGCTTTCTGGTGCTCACATCGAGCCAGTAGCGACCCATGACTTTCGCCAATGTCCGCTTCCACCCCGGCGAGCGTGTGGAGATTGTGTTGGCCTCCATGAAGTCCATGGCATACCGGTTCATCAGCTTGAAGCGGGTGAATTGCTCGCGCATCAGCGGGAAGAGATCGCCCAGGCGACGTCCGTCGTACATGGGGAAAACCACGGACCGATCCGCGCGTGCTCCCGGTGCTTCAGGAAAATAGTCCGGCCACGGCATGGGAACCGGTTTCATGCCGATTTCTTGCAGAAAAGCGATCATCTGCGGGCCAGTTTCCAGAAAGATATCGACGCGCTTTTCGTTTATCGGGCCGTTGGCGACGGCCTTCACATAGGTCATCGCCTGTTCCGGGCTGTCGTCAGTGCCCAGGCCGTGATTGGGAATCCAGGTGACGCCACCCGAAGTCGCGGAGGTGCCGCCGATCTTGTGCGCCTTCTCCACGATCAGGACCTTAAGTCCTTTGGTCGCGGCCCGCACGGCAGCGGTCATGCCGGCTGCCCCCGACCCTGCGACAATCACATCATAGCTTTCCTGCACTCGGCCTCTCCCTTTGAGGAGTGTTAATAATATGTCTTCGCGCCTGACAGGAGAGGAAGAAAATCATCAGTGCAAGCCATGAATGATATGACTGCATCTGGGGTCAATTGGTCTCGGAGCTTTTTGATATAAGGGAGCTTGATAGCGTGAAATAGCCATTTGAATGAGGTTTCGTTTGTCTGCTTTCGACCTGCCGCGCCCCGCCTTCATGGACGATGAAGAGATACGCATGTTCGCCGACAGCGTGGATCGTTTTCTCGATACCAACGCCGGCCCCGCCACGCTGACGCAATGGCGTGAGCAAGGCTATGTGGAGCAGGACTTCTGGCGCAAGGCCGGCGACGCGGGCATATTGGGGGTGTCGATCCCGGAGGCCTATGGCGGTTCGGGGCTGGATTTCCGGTACGATGCCGTCGTCATGGAGCGGCAGGGGCGCAAGCACGCGCTGAATTTCGCATTCTCGCTGCATTCAACCGTGGTGGCGCCCTATATCTATCATTACGCGACCGAAGAGCAGTGCAAGGCGTGGCTTCCCGGCGCCGTGTCCGGCGACACGCTGCTGGCTGTTGCGATGACGGAGCCGGGGGCCGGTTCCGACCTTCAGGGTATGAAAACGACCGCGATCCGCGATGGCGACCACTATGTCATTAATGGTCAGAAAACCTTCATTTCCAACGGCCATGCCTGTTCGCTGGTGGTGCTGGCCGCCAAGACCGATCCTTCCGCCGGGGCCAAGGGCATTTCCCTGTTCGCGGTCGAAGTGGATAAGGTCGAGGGGTTTGAGCGGGGCCGCCTGTTGCACAAGCTGGGGCAGGAAGGGCGTGACACGGCCGAGCTGTTTTTCACCGACATGCGCGTGCCGGCGGAAAATCTGATCGGCGGGGTGGAAGGTCAGGGCTTTCGCATGCTGATGGAGCAGCTCCCCAAGGAGCGGCTGGTGATCGCGTGGCAGGCCATGGGCATGATGGAAGCCGCGCTCGAAATCACGGTCGAGCATGCCAAGCAGCGCAAGATGTTCGGCGGCACCCTGTTCGACCAGCAGAACACCAAGTTCAAGCTTGCTGAATGCAAGACCCGGGCAACGGTGGCCAAGACGTTTCTCTATCATTGCACCGAACAGCTTCTGGCCAAGAAGCTGGACGCGGCGACAGCCTCCATGGCGAAGTTGTTTGTCACGGAGGCGCAGGCGTTCGTTATCGACGAATGTCTCCAATTATTTGGCGGCTATGGCTACATGACCGAATATCCGATCGCCGAGATGTACAAGGATGCGCGCGCATTCCGCATCTACGGCGGCGCGAGCGAGATCATGAAGCTGCTGATCGCCCGATCAATCTAAACAGGACGCACGGGGAACGAATAGGCGGGAAAGATATGGCAGTAGGTTTTGACATTCAGGATGGCGTCGCCATCATTACCATCGACCGGCCCGAGGCGCGCAACGCGATCGACCGGGAAACCGCCCTGGCGGTCGAGGCGGCGGTGCGCCGCATCAATGAAACAGATGACATTCGCTGCGCGGTGATAACAGGCGCGGGTGGCAATTTTTGTGCGGGAATGGACCTTAAGGCCTTTCTGCGCGGCGAAGTGGTCCGCTTGCCGGAAACCGGATTTGCCGGCGTCACACAGTCCAAGCTGGAAAAGCCGTTCATCGCGGCGGTCGAGGGCTACGCGCTGGCGGGCGGCTTCGAAATTATGCTGGCCTGCGATATGGTGGTTGCTTCGGAGGCGGCCAAATTCGGCCTTACGGAAGTGAAGCGCGGGCTGGTCGCCAATGCCGGCGGGCTTGTGCGTCTGCCAAGGCAGATGCCGGTGAAGCTGGCGCTCGAATTCGTGCTGACCGGGGACATCTTCCCTGCATCGCGCCTTGCGGCATCCGGCTTGGTGAACCGTGTCGTACCGGAAGGTGAGGCTTTGGCGGAAGCGATCGCGATTGCCCGCACGATCGCCAATAACGGCCCGATGGCGGTCGCGGTGAGCCGACAAGTCATCCTTGAAAGCCGCGAGTGGCCCGAGGCCGAAATGTTCGAGCGGCAATTCGAGATCACTGCCCCCGTTTTCGCGTCCGAAGACGCTCGCGAAGGGGCTTCCGCCTTTGCCGAGAAGCGGACGCCGGTGTGGAAAGGGCGGTAATCGGATCATGGCTGAGGAGCGGCTGGCGTATGAGCGTTTGACGACGCTCTGGTCGGTCCTCACCTTTCACGCCGAGCAAGGTCCTGACAGGATCGCAACGAAGTTTGAAGGCCGCGAAACCAGTTATCGCGGCTTGCATAACTGGGCATTGGCCTTGGCCTCGGATCTCGTTCGCCAGGGGCTGGGGCCAGGTGACCGGATCGGCTATCTTGGCAAAAATAGCGACGCCTATTTCGCCTTGCTGTTCGCCGTGGCACGCATCGGTGCTGTGCTTGTTCCGCTCAACTGGCGGCTCGCGGACGAAGAACTGGCGTTCATCGTTCGCGACTCGACGATGCGGCATTTGTTCACGGACGTTGCGTTTCTGGATAATGCACGGTCGCTTGCGGATGACATGGGTCTTACCTTGGCGCGACTGGGCGAAAGGGCGCCTCAGGGGGGGCTGTCCCTGCCGCTTCAGGATCTGCCGCCGGAACCCGCGCCGGATGATATCGCTTTTCAGGTCTATACCTCGGGTACTACCGGCCATCCCAAGGGAGCCATGCTGACACATGCCAATATGCTGGCATTGCGGGCGCCGGGCTATCGTGCCGGTCTCGAATGGTTTCCGACCGCCGGTTCCACGCTTGGGGGTGTCCTGCCGGTCGCGCATATCGCCGGCACTGCCTATGCCTGCTTCGGCTTTTATGCCGGTGCGCGCGTCGTCATCTCGCGAGAGTTCGACCCCGGCGAAACGCTCGAGCTGATCGAGGGCGAAGGGATCAACCATATATTGTTCGCGCCTGCGGTCATGCGGATGGTGATGGAGCATCCGCTCGCCCAAGCGACGGATTTCGCTTCGCTCCAGTTCATTACCTATGGCGCTGCCCCCATTCCGGAAGCTCTTCTGCGGGACGCGCTGGCAATGTTCGGGTGCGGCTTCGTGCAGATGTACGGGATGAGCGAAGCGGCCGGCGGTGTCGTTGCATTAACGCCGGAAGACCATGTTTCCAACGAAGGGGATCGTTTGCGGTCGGCGGGCAGGGCCATGCCCGGCGTCGAGGTGGGAATCGTCGATGAAGACTGGACGTTGCTGCCGCCCGGAGAAACGGGCGAGATCGTCATCCGGTCGGGTTCAGTCATGACGGGATATTGGAACCGCCCAGAAGCCAGCGCCGAAGTCCTGGGCCCCGATGGCTGGTTCCGGACCGGCGACATTGGATCAATCGATGGCGATGGCTATGTCTATGTGCTCGACCGGGCCAAGGACATGATCATATCAGGCGGCGAGAATGTCTATCCCGCCGAAGTCGAAAACGCCATCTTCGGGCACCCCGATATCGTGGATGTCGCGGTGATCGGGATTCCGTCGGATGAATGGGGCGAGGAAGTAGCCGCGATAATCGTTCCGGCGCCCGGTGCCGATGTGACGCGGGAAGCGATCAACCATTGGCTGGCGGGTAAAATTGCCCGATTCAAATTCCCCAAACAGGTTCACCTGGTAAAGGAGATTCCGCGCAACGCGGGCGGAAAAATCCTTCGCAGGGTCTTGCGCGAGCCATATTGGCAGGACCGGCGCCGACGGATCAATTGACCATGAGACGCGCGAGCCAGCAATTTTCGCAGGTAAACCGGCAGCTCATTTGCACCCTGTTGCACTGGGACTTGCCTCGTGCGCGTGCGTCGTTGGCAAGGCCCGGACACCTGATAAGGACCGTAATTCGATGTAACCAAATAAAGACCAAGAGGTAGGCAAGCATGTCCATTGCTGTCCAGTCCGAGCGTGAGCGCTTGTTCGAGCCGCTGACCATACGGGGGGTCACTTTGCCCAACCGGATTGTCATGTCGCCCATGACCCGCGGATTTTCTCCGGGAGGCATTCCGACGGACGAGGTGGCGGAATATTACGCAAGACGTGCGGCCGGCGGCACGGGCCTTATCATCACCGAAGGTGTCGCGGTCGACCATCCCGCCGCGCTGGGGGATGCCGGGCTTGGCGAGGACAATATTCCGTTGCTCGCGGGCGAGGGGGCCGTAGCTGGCTGGCGCAAGGTTGTCGACAAGGTCCATGCTCAGGGTGGGAAGATCGTACCGCAACTCTGGCATCAGGGCGTATTGCGCAAGCCGGGAACCGGGCCGTATCCCGAAGTCGCCAGCGTGAGCCCCTCGGGCATATGGGGGCCGCTAGGGCGGGTTACTTCGGTTGATCCCAAGAGCATCCCGCAGGACCCGCGCGTCGGAGAACCGATGAGCGAGGAGGATATCGAGGAGGCGATAGAGGCATTCGTCCGATGCGCGCGCAACGCCGTTGACGCCGGCTTCGACGGTATCGCGCTGCATGGGGGGCATGGCTATCTGATCGACAATTTCCTGTGGGAAGGGACCAACCAACGGGACGATCGTTGGGGTGGAGACCGCAGGCGCCGATCGGAATTCGCGGCCGAAATGGTACGGCGCATTCGCAAGGCCATTGGCGATGACCTGCCCATCTTCTTTCGCTTTTCTCAGTGGAAACAGCAGGATTTCCGCGCAACATTGGCGGACAATCCCGAAGAGTTGGCCGAAGTGCTCAAGCCGATCGCAGACGCGGGCGCGGACGTTTTCGATGCCAGCGTGCGCTACTACAACAAGGCCTGTTTCGACGGCAGCCCGGAAAATCTTGCGGGCTGGGCAAAGAAGGTGACCGGTAAATATTCGATGGCCGTCGGTGGCATCGGCATCAATCAGGGCATGTATGATCGCGGCAAGGAAACCGCCGCGGTAACTGACTTTGAGCCACTGCTCACCCGGTTCGCAAACGGGGAGTTCGACCTGATAGCTGTGGGGCGCTCGATGATCGGTGACCCGAATTGGGCGCGAAAGTTCCGAGCAGGCGAAGAGCCGCGCGCTTATTCGCTGGATGACAACCTGAGCTTGTCCTGAGTGGAAGGCGCTGTTGACCGGGGCGCGCCAGCCCTCGTCAGCGCGTTCCCGAGGTTTAAATATAGGCTGATGATCAGAATCCGTTGGTCGGCAGGAAGAGATGATTGATGCAAAATAACCCGGTAATCGTTGATATAGCTCGTTCGCCAATGGGGCGCGGTAAGCCCGGATGCGTGCTGTCGGAGGTTCATCCCGCCGATCTGCTGCGTCAGGTCATGGTAGGGGTGGTTGAGCGCAACCGCCTTGATCCCGGTCTGGTCGATGACATCATCATGGGCTGCGTCAGTCAGGCTGGCGAGCAGGCGGTGCCCACTGGCCGGACCGCATGGCTCGGCGCGGGTTATCCGGTCCATGTGCCGTGCACGATGGTGGAGCGGCGCTGCGGTTCCAGTCAGCAGGCAGTTCACTTCGCCGCGCAGGGTATCGCTGCCGGGGCTTATGACATCGTTCTGGCGGGTGGTATCGAATCCATGAGCCGCGTGCCGATGGGCAGCGCCCGCATGGGCAAGGACCCTCATGGCGTAGCCTATGAAGAGCGCTTTCCCGGCTCCGTTGGGCAGGGCATCTCTGCGGAACTGATCGCTGCGCGCTGGGGCATCTCGCGCGAGGAAATGGATATCTACTCCGCACGTTCCCACCAGCTGGCGGAACAGGCGCGGCAGGACGGCCTGCTCGCCAAGGAAATCATCGCCATCGAAACCCCCGGCGGTCTGGTAACCCAGGACGAGACGATTCGTGCGGGCACTACGGCCGAGGGGCTGGCCCAGCTCAAAACCTCATTCAACAATGACGAGATTGCGGCGCGCTTTCCGGAAATCAACTGGAGCATCACGGCGGGGAACAGCTCGCAGATCACGGATGGCGCTTCGGTTGCCCTGGTGATGTCGGAGGCGGCGGCGAACCGCCTCGGCCTTACGCCGCGTGCGCGCTTCGTCGCATTTGATGTGATCGGCGACGACCCTCTGCTGATGCTGACCGCACCCATTCCGGCAACGCAGCGGGTTCTCAAGAAGGCAGGGCTCGACATCGGGCAGATGGATCATATCGAAGTCAACGAGGCCTTTGCCCCCGTACCGCTCGCCTGGCTGCGCGACATCAAGGCTGACCCCGCCCGCCTCAACCCGCGCGGCGGTGCCATCGCTCTTGGCCATCCGCTCGGTGCGTCGGGCACTCGGCTGATGGCGTCCATGCTCCACGGGCTCGAGGAAACGGGCGGACGTTATGGACTTCAAACGATGTGCGAAGCCGGAGGCCTCGCCAATGCAACGATAATCGAACGGATCTGAGGAAAGAGCTGCGTCATGGAAGTCAAAGGAATTGTAGCAGTCGTCACGGGTGGAGCATCGGGGCTGGGCCGGTCAACGGCTGAACGGCTGGTGGCCGCGGGCGCGAAAGTCGTACTGGCTGACCTGCCCGGTTCGGACGGCGATGAAGTAGCCAAAGCCATGGGCAACGGCACGCGCTTCGTGGCGGCGGACGTGACCGACACCGACCAGATGAACGCGGTCTTCGATGCCGCTGAGGCGATGGGTCCTCTGCGCGCGGTTGTTCATTGTGCGGGACGCGGCGGGCCGATCCGGGTGGTCGATCGAGAGGGCAATCCAGGCTCGCTCGAAACCTATGAAATGGTCGTACGCATCAACTTGATCGGCAGCTTCAATGTCCTGCGGCTCGGTGCGGCGCGCATGTCCAAGAATGAGCCGATCGACGGCGAGCGGGGCGTGGTCATCATGACGGCTTCGGTCGCCGCCTTCGAAGGGCAGATCGGGCAGATTCCCTATGCTTCGGCCAAGGCCGGCATTGTCGGCATGACCATCGTTGCGGCACGCGATCTCGCCAGCCATCAGATCCGCGTCTGCACCATCGCCCCGGGTACGTTCGATACGCCGATCCTGCAACGGGTGAAACCGGAAGTGCGTGAGACTCTCGCTGCCGCCATACCGCATCCCCGCCGCCTCGGCCGTCCCGACGAATTCGCCATGCTGGCGCAGCAGATCGTAGAGAATGCGATGCTGAACGGTGAGACGATCCGCCTCGACGGTGCGATCCGCATGCCGCCACGATGAGCGATCTGATCCTTCAGGAGACACATGAAGGGGTCCGCACGCTGACCCTGAACCTCCCTGATCAGCGCAACCCGATTTCGGGGAAAGCAATGATCGAGGCTTTGTGTGCGGCGATAGAGGCGGCCGACCGTGATCTGGAGTGCCGGGTAGTAATCCTGACCGGCGCTGGCTCTGCCTTTTCGACAGGTGGCGACATTGCGACCATGCGGCAGGGGGGCGGGTTGAACGACGCCATGCCGGCAAAGACGCGCTATAATTATCGGAACGGCATCCAGCGATTGCCCATATTGTTCGAATCTATCGAGGTTCCCGTTATCGCGGCGGTCAACGGCGCGGCCATTGGAGCCGGGTGTGATCTTGCCTGTATGTGCGACATCCGTATCGCATCGGAAAAGGCGAAATTCGCGGAAAGCTTCGTCAAGATGGGCATCGTTCCCGGCGATGGTGGAGCCTGGTTGCTGCCAAGGGTCGTCGGCTGGTCGAAAGCCAGCGAAATGGCGTTCACGGGCGATTTACTCGACGCTGCCCAAGCGCTCGCCTGCGGATTGGTTTCCCAGGTGGTTGCTCCCGATGCTTTGATGGATGAGGCCCGCCAGCTTGCCTTGCGGATCGCCGCCAATCCCCCTTATGCCGTAAGGATGACAAAGCGCCTGATCCGCGAAAGTCGCCTCGCCAGCATTTCCGCAATTCTGGAAGCCTCCGCCGCGGCACAGGCGCTATGCCATACGACGCAGGACCATGCCGAAGCGGTCGAGGCCTTTCTTGAGAAGCGTTCCCCCAAATTCACGGGCAATTGAGTTGCAAGGAGACGTTGTGGAAGAACCCGGTTCCATCGATGCACTACGTGGAGAAATCCGTCAGTGGCTGGCGGCAAATCTTCCTGCCGACTGGCGCGAACGTCAGCGCGGAGACGATATTCCGTCTTTCCTTACCATGCAAAAGGAATGGTTCGCGAAGCTTGTAGAGGCAGGATATGCCACCCCGCATTGGCCGAAGGAATGGCCCGGTGGCGGGCGACCACTTGCCGAACAGATCGCCATATTCGAGGAACTGGCCCGGGGCGGTGCGCCGCGCATGAGCCTGTTTTTCGTATCGCTTTACCATGCCGCCATGACTTTGTGCGAATGCGGAACCGAAGCGCAGCGCGCGAAGCATTTGCCCGCCATCCTCAAGGGCGAGATCTGGTGCCAGGGTTTTTCGGAACCGGGTGCCGGATCGGACCTGGCGGCGCTGCGTACGCGCGCGGTGCGCAAAGGCGATCATTATGTCGTCTCCGGTCAGAAAATCTGGTCGACCCTCGGCCAGTTCGCCGACCAGTGCCTGCTGCTGGTACGGACCGACAGCAGCGGTCCCAAGCAGGCGGGGATTACCTTCCTCCTGATGGACATGAAGTCGAAGGGTGTGGACGTGCGCCCGATCAAGCAGATCACCGGCGACGAGGAGTTTGCGGAAATTTTCCTCGATGAGGTGGAAATTCCCGTCGAGAATCTCGTGGGCGTCGAGAATGAGGGGTGGAAGGTTGCGCAGGTGACATTGTCATCGGAGCGCGGCCTCACCCTTGTGGAGTTGACGGAACGAATGGGGCTGTCGCTCTGGCGGCTGGTTGAGATCGCCAGTGGCGGTGGCAGGGATTTCTCCGCGATCGATATCGGCACGCGTCGCGAGATCGTCGGTATCGCAAGCCGGATCGAGGCATTGCGGGCCATGCTCGCTACATTGATGGCGAACCGGATCGCCGGGCGAGAGGCCGTGGGCGATGCATCGATCCTGAAGCTCGCCTATTCACGTCTTTCCCGCGATTTTACCGCGCTGGGGCTGCGTCTCGGTGGCACCGCCTCGCTGTGTGACACGCATTATACGCTGGGTGCCGGGTACGAGACTGGAAACTGGATGTTCGATTTCATGAACAGCTATCAATATAATATCGCAGGGGGCAGCAACGAAGTTCAGCGCAACATCATCTCCGAGCGCGTGCTCAAGATGCCGCGGGAGAAGCTGGCATGAGCGATTTCGAGTTGAACGGCGGGATTGACCCTGAAGAGTTGCGCGATGCCGCAA
>SBGG01000082.1 GCA_006226685.1 Sphingomonadales bacterium | reverse complement strand
TTCCGGTGCTCACGTACCTTGAGTACGCTCCGCTCCGGATCACGCAAAATCACCATTTTCGGCTCGTCATCTTCTGAATGTCGATCCGCCCTAGAAGGAGGAGGGCCGACCCCGGCGAAGGAGGAGAATGGGGCGTCCGTTGCGACGAACCGTCTCATGCCGATCATTGCCATTGCCGGGGGAAGGTCGCATGATGGCGGCAATCCCATGTCCTTGGATGTTCAGACACCGCAATAATGAACCAGTCAGCCGATACCGTTCCTTCCGATACCTCTGAAAATCCGACAGAGCCGCGCCCGCGCCCTTCGCTGTTGCGCCGGGGAGTGCGGATATGGTTGCTCGCGCTGGGCGTGGTGCTTGTGCTGATCGGAGCCTATGCGCTGGCCGGTTTCTATCTGGTGCCCCATCTCATCCGATCGCAGGCGATCCAATGGGTGAAGACCAGTCTTGGCAAGGAACTGGCGCTGGGCGATATTCGCTTCAATCCCTTCCGCTTCACGCTCGACATTGGCGATCTCGCCATCGGGGCGCCGTCGGAACCGATGGTGGCGCTGGGGCATCTCCATCTCGATTTTTCCGCGCGATCGCTGTTTCAACATGCCTGGCGGTTCGACGAGGTGCGGATCGAGAAACCTTTTGTGCAGGTGACGATAGGCCCGGACGGGGCCCTTAACCTGAGCGAACTGGTGCCCCAGAGCAACGAGGCTGCATCGGATGAACCGGCTCCGGCGATCCGGATCGATGCTTTTACCGTTGCGGACGGGCGGATAGGATTTGCCGATCTCAGCCGCCCCGGCCACCCGGAAAAGACGCTGACCCCGGTCAGTTTCACGCTCAAGGATTTTCAGACCGACCGGAGCGAGGGCGGCGCCTATAACTTCAACGCCAGCAGCAGTCAGGGCGAGACATTCGGCTGGACCGGCACGCTGTCCACCGCGCCGATCGCGTCGCGCGGACGGTTCAGCATTGGTGGGCTGCGCGCGGATACGGTGCAGAAATTTCTGGGCGAATATCTGCCGGTGACAGTGTCGGCGGGTCAGGCGGCGCTGGAAGGGCAATATCAGTTTTCTTATGAAAAGGGCGTCACCCGCCTGACGGCGGCGGCGCCGAAGCTGGCCCTTTCCGGCATCGCCTTTGCAGGCAAGCCGGACCTGTTCCGGGGCAGCGTGAGTATCGAC
The DNA here is from genome assembly GCA_006226685.1 of Sphingomonadales bacterium. Lineage (GTDB taxonomy): Bacteria > Pseudomonadota > Alphaproteobacteria > Sphingomonadales > Sphingomonadaceae > Sphingobium. The sequence goes on along the minus strand of SBGG01000082.1, from coordinate 19,422 downwards.
CATGCGCAGGCAGAGATAGACCGGATCGGTTATGTTGATGACGGGCGCGCACCGATGAAGCTGGACGGCCTGATGCCCGCCCTGTCGATGGGCGGCGTCACCATCGCCCCGGTCGGTGCGGCGGCGGGGAGCGAGGCGATCCGGCTCGACGAACTGGCGCTCGGCCATAGCCGGTTCGATTATGGTATGCGCAAGGTCGAACTGGGCGCGCTGACCCTCAGCGGGGTCGATCTGCCGGTACGGCGGGAGGCCAATGGTGCGATCAGCCTGATGAAGATGATGCCGGTTGCGCCGCAGGGGGTATCCGGCGCGGCGACGGAAACGGAGAAAGGGCCGTCCTGGTCGGTTGCACTGGCGTCGGTTGCGCTCGATCGGGCGGCGGTGCGTTTCGAGGATCACACGGTCAGGCCCGCAACCCGTTTCACCATCAGCCCGGCTCGCCTGTCCGTCGGCGATATGAGCAGCGACCTGTCCCGGTCGGTGACTCTCGATTTCGAGGCGCGAATCAACGGCAAGGCGGGGGTGAAGGGCGAAGGAACGCTGGTTCCCGCTACCGCCAAGGCCGACATCGGCTTTGCCCTGTCGTCGCTGCCGCTGGAAATGTTGCTGCCCTATATTCCCGCCTATCCGGGGCTGGAAATCAAATCCGGTGTTGTGGGCGCATCGGGCAAGCTGCATGCCGAAGGGGCGGACATGGCCGCGCTCCGCTTCGGGGGCAATGCCATGATCGACAATTTCGTGATGAACGAGGTCACGACGCATAGCCCGATCGTCGCCTGGCGCGCCTTTGCCCTGACCGGTATCGATTATCGGGCGAGCGGCGTCACGGTCGACCATGGCCACCTGTCGGCGCCATTGGGCCGGGTCGAGATATTGCCGGATGGCCGGTTCAACTATGCCTCGATGATGGGAGAGGCGCCTCCCGGGGCCTCTATTTCCAGTCCGGCCAAGACCGGGAATGATAAGGCTGCCCCGGCCCCGGCCCCAGTTCCGACCCCAGTTCCGGCCCCAGTTCCGGCCCAAGCCTCAACCTCCGCCCCGGCAACGGCCGCCACGCCCGCCCCCGCGCAATCCGACGACGCCGGGGCATCCCAGCCGAAAACCGCTGTCGCAGCCGCTTCGGCCCCGGAGCCTCGCGCTGCCTCGGCGCAGGAGGCGCCATCCCTGCCCTTCAGCCTGAAACGACTGGACATTAGTGGCGGGACGATGAGCTTCGCCGATTATTCGATCGACCCCAATTTCGAGGCGCGTATCGATGCGTTGCAGGGAAGCGTCGGCATGATTTCCAACCGCCCCGGCACGGTGTCGTCGATCGACCTGTCCGGTCATGTGATCGATCGGTTTTCTCCGGCGACGATCAAGGGCATGATGGACCTTTTCGGCTATGATCGCCGCACCGACATGAAGGTGGTTTTCCGCAATATCGAACTGCCGGTGTTCAACCCCTATTCGGGCCGCTACGCCGGTTATGCGATCGCCAAAGGTAAGCTCAGCACCGAATTCGCCTATTGGATCGAGGATCGCGCGCTCAAGGCCGATCATCATGTCGTCATCGATCAGCTCAAATGGGGGCAGGCGACCGAGAGCAAGCAGAAGGTGCCATTGCCGATCCGGCTCGCGACCTCGCTGCTGAAGGATAAGGACGGGGTAATCGATCTTGAGGTGCCGGTGACCGGATCGCTCGACGATCCCCAGTTCCGGCTGGGGCCGATCATCTGGAAGATCGTCGGCAATGTCATCACCAAGGCGATCACCGCCCCGTTCCGTCTGATCGGGTCGATCTTCGGTGGGGCGGAAAAGGCGCAGTTCGTCGATTTCGCGCCCGGCTCGGCGGACTTGCCGGAAGGGGCGACGGAGGCCTTCGCCGCATTGGCAAAGGCGCTGGAGGACCGCGAGGCGCTGGAACTCGATATTCCCGCCGGGCCGGGCATTCGTGAGGATGCGGTCGCCATCGCCGATGGGCGGATCGATACGCTGCTGATGGCGAAGGAAGCGAAGAAGGGAGAGCCGACCGACGTGGCCGCGCTGAAACCCGATGCGCTTCATGACCGGTTGAAGGATCTCTATCGGGAGAAGCTGGGCCGGAAGCCCGATTTCGCACCGCTGGAGGCCGATCCGGCGTTGTTCGCGGATGCCGCCGCCACGGCGGGAGACGGCAGGGAGGGCGGGAAGGTCAAGGAAAGCGATGTGCGCAAGGCGCGCGAGGCGGCCTATATGCGGGATGGGCTGAGGTCGGCTTTCCTGCCATCGGCTGCCGAACTGGAAAAGCTCGGCACCGCGCGCGCGATCGCGGTGCGGGATGCGCTGCTGGCTGATGGCAAGCTGTCGCCCGAACGCTTGTTCATGGTGACGGGAATGACCGTTTCGGAACGGGACGGCCATTCCCGGCTGGAACTGAAGCTGAAATAGCGCTTTCTGGGCCGGATACGGCTACGATGACATGGGAAATGCGGCAAAGCCATAAAGCCGTGCCGCGATGTCCGGTCTGTCGAAGCCGGAAGAAACCGACATCCCCTGCCGGGTCTGAAATCCGGCAAGGGAAATTTCGGAGCGGGATTTCAGGTCAGGGCGAGATTTGCCCGGCTGGCGGCGGATAAGCCGTCAGCGACCATCTGCGTGATTTCATCGATCCGGCAGGGGCCGAATATCGTGATGTCGGATGGAAGGGAGACGTCCATGCGATGTCGCTCCGTCGTGGCGAGCAGGACCGGAATATCTTCCCTGCCCCCGATGGCGCGGACCGTATCGATCACCGACCCCTGTTCGATCCCGTCGCCGATCACGACGAGATCGGGTGTTCGCCGTTTCGCGTGACCGATCGCCTGTGTTTCTGTCCAGGCATGGTCGAACGACCGGAAACCGGCATGAGCCAGCTGCTGCTGGATGGCCTGGCCGACGATCATATTATCCTCGATAATGAGGGCATGACTCATCGTATCTCTCTCCATGATGTATTTTTATATTATAGCGGTCTTATGACCGTACCGTGCGTGTTTTGCGCTACGGATAAATCCCTATATCATCGATCGGGTTCGTGCATCCATCCTAATTGTCGCACATTCCGTCATCGCCGGGCGCGGAGGCGCCATTGTCGCGACGATAGATATCGGGGAAAGTCCGGATGCCGCCGGTGTCATTCGGCTCTGCGGTGAAATAGGCGACATAGACCGGGATCGGCTGGTCGAGCGTGAGCGTCTGCGTTTCATTGGTGGCGACAAGCGCATCCACCCGCTCCCGATCCCAGCCGGACTGCGCCGACAGCAGCGCGGTCACCAGCCCCAGCGCATCGCCCACCCGGACGCAGCCATGGCTGTAGGCGCGGACATCCTGCTTGAACAACGCCTTGGCAGGGGTGTCGTGCAGGTAAACGCTATAGGGGTTGGGCATGACGAGTTTCATCCGGCCGAGTGAATTATTCGGCCCCGGTTTCTGCCGATAGCGCCCGCCCTCGCGAACATAGCCGCGCGCAGCGGCCTGTTTCGGGCGCCTGGCGACCATCGCCGCGACACTTTCCGCCGCGATGGAGGACGGGATTTCCCACCAGGGGTTGAGGATCACGCCTGATATGGTGGCGGCAAAGATCGGGGTCGGCGATTTCGTCTTGCCGACAATCACCGCCCAGCGATCGACCATCTTGCCGTCCTGCCACAGGCTGGCTTCGAACGCGGCGGCATTGACCAGCAGATAGCGCCGGCCCAGATCGCGCGGCATCCAGCGCCAGCGATCCATGTTGGCCGCGATCGTGACACGTCGGGCCGGATCCTGTTCCTGCGCATAGGCGCTGCGCAGCGCCATGTAGAAGGGGTGGGAAGGCCGGGCGCGGACGAGCAGCTTGTCGAGTCCCTCCCTGCCGCCGTTCAGGGCATCGGCAATGGCTCCTTCCGGGTCGGCCAGCGGCGGGTCGCCTTCAATATGCCAGCCAGCGCGCAGGGATGCGTTGCAACAACCATTGCGAAAGGCCTTGAGCAGGGCGAGTGTCGCGTCGGTCGCCACCGAGTCGATCCGCGCCGTATCGCCCCCCGCCTGCGCGGCCGTCAGTTCCGGTATCTGGGTGGATGCGGTGTTCAACCCGTCATTGCGCGAAGCCTCCAGCCACTGGATCAGCCGTTCGACCTGCTGATCGGTCCAGTGCGGACGGGTCTGGGCCGAGGCAGGAGCGCTGGTCAGGGACAGCCCGGTGATGATCAGCAGGGAGAAGAATGAGAGCAAAAGACGCTGTTTCATGGGATGTCCGGGAATGAAAGGGGGCGAATGGCGGCGGTATAGCGTGAATGGGCTAAGTATCTATACGGATTCCTACGGCGGCGCGGTTATTTCAGAACAAGCTTATATATGTTAAACTCATGATGGTTATGATCTCAAGACGCACATTCTTCATCGGCGGCGCCACAGCAGCGCTTCTCCCTTCCACCCTTGCTCGCGCCGCGACGGCGGACAGTTCGGGGAACCAGATGGCGTTGATGCGCCGGGCCCGGGCGGCGCTGGAACGGCATGGCGACGCCATCCCGGTTCGGGATCGTATCGCTCTGGTCGATTTTTCCCAGCCTTCGCGGCGTCCGCGCTTCCATATCGTCAATATGGAAAGTGGCACGATCGAAAGTCTGCTGGTCGCTCATGGCAAGGGGTCCGATCCCCGGCATAGCGGCTGGCTTGAGAGTTTCTCGAACGTGCCGGGCTCCGAGGCCAGTTCGGCCGGGGCCTATCTGACCGGCGATCTTTACGTCGGCAAGCATGGCCGGTCGCGTCGCCTGATCGGACTGGATCCGCGCAACAATAATGCCGAGGCACGGGCGATCGTCATTCACGGAGCCTGGTATGTCTCCCCGCAAATGGCGGGCAAAGGCAAGATCGGCCGGAGTCAGGGATGCCTCGCTGTCGAGGAGAAAGCAATCGAGAAGGTGCTGGATCGTCTCGGCCCCGGGCGCCTGATCTACGCCGACAAGGTATAAGGACCGGCGGGGCAGCAGGCGGCGTGGTCTATTCCCGTCCGCTCCCCTCCGGGGTTATCGGACCCTCCGGTCGATCGCAACCCCGGTCGATCGGAACAGAGCGTCGAACGGGTTTGCCCGTCCGGCGCCTTCATTCCGTCAATCTTCGGTCGTCCAAGGCGTCCGGTCGGCGCTTCAGGCCGCCCTTGGCTTGCTGATCGTTTCGATCGCCTCGGTCTGCTGTTGTTCGAGGTCGTGGACGACCTCGATCGTTTCCCGCGATTCGATTTGCGTTATCTCGCCTGCTTCGGCCGCATATTGGATGGCGGCGTCCCGGTAGAAATTGAGACAGGCGGAATAAAGGTCGCCCACGCTGGTGGCGGACCCGATGCGTTCGGCAAGCTTCATATCCTCGTCGCAACGGCGGCCGAGAAAGGCGAAAAACCCTTTTTGCTGGTCGATGGCGGCTTTCATGAAGGCCGCCTGCATATGAGGGGCGAGCATCATCAGCTTCTGCATGTCGGGAACGGCATTGGTAAACATGAAGGGTGAGGGGAAGGCGGTTTTGCCGGTCCCGGCTTTTTCCTGAGTCATGACGCGAATCTCCTTGATGAGGGGGGAAGGGCGCTCCCCTGTGTGATCGATCCCGCCTTCCTGCCGATATACGCAATATTACGCGGATGGAGGCGAGGCAGCCTGCCGGGCCGGTGAATGGCGAGCAGGGAGTTCGGGGAGAAGAGAGGTTCAGGCCCCCATGCCCGCAGCGAAGGCGATACGCAGTGCATCCGACAGGCTCTTCACATCGAGCTTCGCCATCAGGTTGGCGCGATGGACTTCGACCGTGCGGGGGGAAATACCGAGATCATAGGCGATCGCCTTGTTGGGCAGGCCTTGCGCCAGCCCTTCCAGCACTTCGCGTTCGCGCGGGGTGAGCGCGCCCAAGACGGCCTGCGCCTCGGCCGTACGAACGGCGCGATCATCGGCTGTGGCCATCCGGTCGCAGGCCTGTTCGATCGCGTCGAGCAGAACCCGTTTTTCGAACGGCTTTTCGAGAAAATCGACCGCGCCCATTTTCATCGCCTGAACCGCCGTCGAAATGTCGCCATGGCCCGTCAGGATCACCACCGGCATGGTCACGCCGCGTTCGACCAGCGCCGCCTGTACCGCCAGTCCGTCCATTTCCGGCATACGGATGTCCAGCAGGATGCAGCCCGGCTCGGCATAGCGCACTTCCTTCAGGAAGGCCGTTCCCGACGGCCAGCATTTTACCCTGTAGCCCGCTGTTTTCAGCAGGAAGCTTGTCGACCGCCGGATCGCTTCTTCATCGTCGATGATATGGACCATGTTGCCGTTGGTCATGCCTCACCCTTCTGCCTGCGCGTGTACCAGCGTGAAATGAAATGTGGTGCCCCCGCTGGCGCGCGGTTCCACCCAGATGCGCCCGCCATTGGCCTCTATGATCGTCCGGCAGATGGAGAGGCCTAGTCCCATCCCTCTGGCTTTCGTGCTGATGAAGGCGCTGAATAGCTGGGCAGCGACGCCGGGAGGAATGCCGCCGCCGGTGTCGGAGATGCTGACGCGGACGAAGCCGGGCTGATCGGGTGCGCTGGTGATGGTGAGGCGTCGCTCGATCCGGTCGCTCATCGCTTCGATCGCATTGCGGATGAGGTTGATCAGCACCTGCTGAATCTGCACTTTGTCCACCAGCACGGGCGATGCCGCCGGATCGAGGTTCAATGTCCATTTGATCCCTTTTTCCCGTGCATCCATCAGGCCGAAGGCGGCGGCTTCCTCGATCAGCGGGGGGAGCGGCTCGACCGTCTTCTCGACCTCGCCGCGCGCGACGAAATCGCGCAGATGGCGCACGATATTGCCGGCGCGCAATGCCTCCGCCGCGGCATGGTCGAGTGCGTCGAGAATGACTGGCCGATCGGCCTCTACCGCCTCCGCGAACAGGTCGCGCGCGCCCTCAACATAGTTGACCACGGCGGTAATCGGTTGGTTCAGTTCATGGGCAAGGGTGGAGGCCATGGCGCCCATCGCACTGACCCGGGAAACATGGATGAGTTCGGCCTGAAGCGAGGCGAGCTGTTCCTCCGTCCGTCGCCTTTCGGTGAGGTCGCGGATAAAGCCGGTGAAGATACGCCGCCCATCACAGCCGCGCGCCTCGCCGACCGAAAGCTCCACCGGAATCACGGTGCCATCCTTGCACCGCGCCGAAACGGTGCGCACCGAACCGATGATGTGGGGGACGCCGCTTGCGAGATAGCGCCCGATATAGTCGTCATGCCGTTCTCTGTCGGGAGAAGGCAGCAGCATGGCGACATTCTTTCCTGCGACTTCGTCCCCGGTATAGCCGAACAGGGTTTCTGCGGTGATGCTGAACGATAAAATGGCGCCGCTTTCGTCGATCACCACCATGGCTTCGGGGACGGTCGATAGGATGGAGCGCAGATGGCTTTCATTCGCTCGCAAGGCTTCTTCGGCGGCGCGGCGCTGGGTAATATCCTGCACGATCTTGGCAAAACCGCGCAGATGGCCGTTTTCATCATGCAGGGCCGTGACCGCGACGGCGGCGAGAAAGTGGGTTCCATCTTTCCGGCGCAGCCATTCCTCCTGTTCCAGCCGGCCTTCCCGGGCGGCGCGGGCCAGATCATTGTCGGGTTTGCCCATGGCAACCGCCTCCGGCGTATAGAAAAGCACAGCATGCTCGCCAATCGCTTCCGCCTCGGTCCAGCCGGTCAGACGTTCCGCGCCCTTGTTCCATATCGTTACGCGTCCGGACGGATCGAGCATGTAGATCGCATGTCCATGGGCACTGTCGATGAGGAGATTCAGTTCCTCGGCGACGTCCGATGCTTCCCGTTTGCGCAACTCGGCGAGTCGGTGCGAGCGGGTGATGCGATGAGCGAGCAGGATGATGCCTCCGACGACCACTGTGAAGGTCGCCGCTGCCAGTAAATTGGCCACCGGCGTGGTGGCAGAGGTGCGTGCCGAAAGCAGGATGCCGATTATAAGTGCGGTTATTGCCGCTATGATGGCGGGGATTGGGCCCGCCCACAATACGACGATCAGAACCCCGAGGGCGAAAGGAAGAAAGGTCGCATTCTCACCGAACAGCGATCCGACCTCGATATGCAATGCCGCGATCAGCAGCACCACGGCCATGGCCGCGCCAATGCGTATGGCAAGCGGGCTGCGATGATCTCTGGTCATCGAAGCCCCTCATGCGCATCCTTTTCGCCGTCTGCGACAGCAACGGGATAGCCATAAGGAAAGGCGGGGCGTGGGGAGCAATATGCCTTGCTGATCGTCTGTTCGTGCAATCGCCATCCCCCCTTGTGACCACCGGATGGCGGGTCGTGTCGGCCGTGCATCCTGTGCCTGTCGGGAGGCTATCAGCGAAACCGATCCTTTGCGAGGGGGGAGGTGAAGTGATCCCTCCCCGTCCGGTAATCCGGCATGGGGTACGTGCTGAGGCCGGATTGTTCGTCGGATCTTCAGCGCATCAGGACATAATTGCCCGGAGCTGGGCCGAGCGGCCTGTGTTTCCTGTCGGCGCCGCCAATGGGCGGCGGGTCGGCTTCGGCCGGGCTGGACCGTTCCGCCAGCCATGCGGCCAGGGCGGGCCACCATGATCCGTCATGTTGCTCGGCTTCGAGCAGCCAGCTGTCCGGGTCGATATGATTATCTTCCAGCCGGTGAGTCCTGATCCTGTAATGGCGGTGCGGGTGGCCGGGCTCCGACACGATGCCGGCATTGTGTCCGCCGCTGGTGAGAAGGAAGGAGATCGGCGAATCGGCCAGATAATGGATTTTGAACACGGATCGCCATGGGGCGACATGATCCCGTTCCGTACCGACGGCGAAGATCGGCATGCGCAGATCGCTCAGAGAGATGCTGCGCCCGTCCACATGGTAGCGACCTTCGGCGAGGTCGTCGTTGAGGAACAGACGCCGCAGATACTGGCTGTGCATGGCCTGAGGCATACGCGTTCCATCGGAATTCCACGCCATCAGGTCGTTGAGTTCCTCCGTCTCCCCCATCAGATAATTATGGATGAGGCGCGACCAGAGCAGGTCGTTCGACCGCAGCATCTGGAAGGCGCCGCCCATCTGGCTGCTATCGAGATAGCCGCGCGACCACATCATATTTTCGAGGAAATGAATCTGCGCCTCGTCGATGAACAGACCCAGTTCGCCCGGCTCGCTGAACTCAGTCTGGGCCGCGAGCAGAGTCATGCTGGCGAGTCTGTCGTCGCCGTCGCGGGCCATGGTGGCGGCCGCAATGGAAAGCAGCGTACCGCCGAGGCAATATCCCATCGCATGGATTTTTGGCGCGCCGGTGATCGCCGTAACCGCATCGAGTGCATCCATCACGCCCATGCGGCGATAATCGTCGAGCGTGACGTCGCGATCCTCCGCACCCGGATTGCGCCAGGAGATCATGAATACGGTAAATCCCTGACTGACCAGCCAGCGCACCATCGAATTTTCCGGGCTGAGGTCGAGAATATAATATTTCATGATCCACGCCGGAACGATCAGCAACGGTTCGGGGTGCACCTTGTCAGTGGTCGGCCGATATTGAATCAGTTCGATCAGGTGGTTGCGGTACACGACTTCTCCGGGCGTGACCGCGACTTCATGCCCGGGGCGGAACTTTTCGGCCCCTGCCGGGCTTTCCCGTGTCCAGTAACGCCGGACATCGTCCTGAAACTGGGTGAAACCATCGGAAAGGCACTGGCCGCCGGTTTCGATGATTCGCTGTTGCACCACCGGGTTGGTGGCGATGAAGTTGGACGGGGCGAGGGTGTCCAGAATCTGGCGGATCGCGAAACGAACCCGCTTTTCATGGTCGGGCGTTACCCCGCCAGTGTCGCAACTGGCCGCATCCCACCATTGCTGGGTCAGCAGAAAGCTCTGATAGATGAAATTATAAGGGGCCTTTTGCCAGGCGGGGTCGTCAAAGCGGCGATCCTGCGGCAGCGGTTCGATGCAGGGCGGCGGGGGTGTGTCGCCGGAAACCGCGGCATCGCGGGCATAATCGGCATAGCGAAGCATCTTGCGCATCGCTTTCGCGCCAAGGTGCATCTGGCGGCCCGGCGATATGGCGAGGTGGCTGAGCCAGTCGCCGAAGGCCGCCCCGATAGAAGCGGGAGAAAGACCGCCGGTCAGTTGCGCCAGAGCCGCGCCGGTTGCGCGGTCCATCAGTTCGGACGGGCCGTCCAGCGGATCGTCGCTTGCGTCGCAGGGAGGGGCTTGGTTCGAAAAGGGGGCGTTCATGATTATCATCCCGATTGTGCGCTGCAACATGTAGCGGATAGCAGGAAGAATATGAATATGGGAGACTTACGTATCATTACATAGGGGGCGATTATGTGGTTTTGTGCGCAGGGTACTGATTCTGGTCCTTATGGCGCGCTGTTCCCTTTTCCCCGTTCGATTGAACGAACCCGCCCATCGAGCATGGATATGCGCACATCCGAGGCGTCGGCGATGGACAGGTCGTGAGTGACGCACACGACTGCGCGGCCTTCTTCATGGGCAAGGGCTTTCAACAGTTCCACGACTCGCTGGCTGTTGTGACTGTCGAGATTGCCAGTCGGCTCATCGCCCAGAATCAAGGCCGGATCATTGGCAAGCGCGCGGGCGATGGCGACGCGTTGCCGCTCACCGCCGGACAGGCGATCGGGCGTCTTATGTTCCTTGCCGTCAAGGCCGGTCGCGCGCAGCAGGTCCATCGCCCGCGCCTTGCCGTCGGCAGGGGCGAGTCGCCCGAGACGGCGGATCGGCAGCATCACATTTTCCAGCGCCGAAAATTCGGGCAGCAGGAAATGAAACTGAAAGACGAAGCCGAAGCGTTCGAGCCGCAGCTGCGCGCGGGCGTCACCGTCCATGCCGCTGACGTCGCGGCCTTCGACCAGCAAGGTGCCGCCGGTCGGGCGGTCGATCAGGCCCAGCATATAGAGCAGCGAGGATTTGCCGCATCCCGACGGCCCGATGATGGTGGTGAAGCTGCCCCGTTCGATTGACAGGCTGGCGTCGGCGACCAGTGTTGCGGGAGGATCGCCCGGAAGGTCGCGGCGCAGGGCGATCGCCTCCAATGCAGGATTGCCGTCGGCACTCATATCGCGCCTCGCAAAATATCGACCGGATCGACGCGCGCCGCCTTGCGCGCGGGCAGCCAGGCGGCGACCACCCCGGCGGTCAGCGAGGCGGCAGCGGCAATCGCATATTGGCGCGGGCTGCGGTCGAGCGGGATATGCTGGGTCTCGCCCGCAATCGGGAAATCGAGCGATCCCAATATCGTCATCAGCCCATAGCCGAGCGCCCAGCCGAACAGCACGCCGATGATCGCGAGGATCAGCCCTTCGGCAACGAAGATGAGCTGAAGGTCCGCTTGCGAAAAGCCGATCGATCGCATGATCGCGATGTCGCGCCGCTTGTCCGACACGCTGTTGGACACGACCGTGTAGATGCCGAAGCTGGCGACTAGCAGGATGGCCGAGACGACGCTGTACATGATGACGTTGCGGGTAACGAGCAGCGACAGGAAATCGGCCGACCGCTCCTGCCAGCTTTCCGCCTTGTAGCCGAAGCGCTGCTCCAGTCCGGACGCGATGGTTTCGGCCGCATAGGGGTCGGAGAGGCGGATGCCGATGCGGTTGATGATGAACGGGCGACCGAGCAGGGATTGTGCCTCGCGCAGCAGCACATAGCCGGTGGTCGATCCAAGCTGGCTCTGGCCGCGCTTGAACAGGCCGACGATACGCAGGGAGCGGCTATTGCCCGCCGCCGAGGTCGCCGCAACCACGTCGCCCATGCGAACGCCCAGCCGCGTAGCCATTTCCTCGCCGATGATGATGCCGCCCTGCGTGGTTTCGAGATTGTGCAGCCGGCCTTCCCGCAGATAGTCGTCGATCGAACTGATCTGCGATTCCAGCTCGGGTTCGACGCCGATGATGGTCAGTGCCTCGTCATGCCCGCCCAGTTTCAGCGTGATCCCGCCCGACAGGCTGGGCGAGGAGATGGCGCCGGGTAGCGCATCGGCGGTGGCGATGATCGCGGGCCAGCCGCGAATGCCGCGCACCTCGGTCCGCCGCTTATACCCGCGCAGCTCCACAGCGCCTTCGGAAAAGGCGCGCAGGCCCGGCTGTTCCGGCGGGCTGCGCAGTTCGTCGGAGATGATGATATGTGGCGCGGCGTCGATCAGCTTGGAGATGAAGTCATTCTGGCTGCCCACCATCATCGCCGACACGGCAAGGAAGAAGCCGACGCCGACCGCCACCCCCAGCACCGCGACCAGCGTCTGGCGCCGCCGCGCGGTCAGGTGACGCAGCGCGATATGCAGAAGCAGGGCGGGGTTGCCGAGGGTCATTGCGACAGCGGCCTGACCCGCATCCCTTCCCGCATGTCCTCCGATGGCTGGTCGGCGATCTGGGCACCATCGGCAAGGCCGGAGAGAATCTGCGTTTCCCGCGTCCCGCTGATGCCGGTGCGGATCTGTTGCCGGTGCAGGCGCCCATCCTTCACCAGCCAGACATGGCCGTTATCGAGCGCGGACGTCGGGATCAGCACCGCATTGGCCACGCGCCTGCTGATGATATTGACCTCCAGCGTCATGCCCATGGGCAGTTCGGCTTCATCGTCGATGGCGAGACGGGCGCGAAAGGCGCGCTCATTCGGATTGCCGGTCGGTGTCACCATCGTCACATGGCCGTTGACGATGCGGTCGGGCCAGGCATCGCTCGACAGCAGCGCTTTTTGTCCGGCATGGATACGGGATATGTCACGTTCGTCGATGGTGGCGGTGATGCGGGTACGGGCCGGATCGCCCAATTGCATCAGCACCCGTGTCGGCGTGGCGAGATCGCCCGGTTCCACATCCCGCTTGATGACGATGCCGTCAATTCCGGCGCGGATCACATATTGACCCAGTTTGGCGCCCGCCGCGCGTTCGGCCGCGCGCGCCGCTTCCGCAGTGGCAACCGCGCTGTCGCGGCTCGCTTTCGTCGCCCAGCCTTGTTTGTAAAGGGCGACGGAGCGTTGTTCGGTAAGGGAGGCCCCCCGGCTTTGCGCCCGCGCTTCGTCGAGCGTGTTGCGCAGGTCGCCATCATCCAGCCGAACGAGCGGCTGGCCGCGCCGTACCCGGTCGCCCTCGGCGGCGTAAATGGCGGTGACCGGTGCGGTCAACCGCGCGATCACCGACACGGGTTGCGTCGGTTCGACAAAGCCGGTGGCGTAGACGAGCTCCACCGCTTCCCCCCGATGCGCCCGTGCCATCGCTATCTGCGTCGGACGGACATACCACAGGAGAAGGGCGATGAGCAGCAGGACGCCAACCAGCGCAAGGAGGATTCCCATGCGCTTCACGGACCTGATCTCCCTGAAACTGGAGTGAGCCGGACTATGTCCGGGCCGGATGGAAAGCCATCAGGCGGCCCGGAGAGCATTGTGCGACAAGGGGTTCGACCGTGGTTCGATTCAATCGAATCGAATGAGGCCTAGTGTCCGAGCAGCAGCGGAAGAGTGGCGGAACCGAGCATCCGCTTGGTCACGCCGCCGAAGGTTTCGCGTAACCGGCCACGGCCAAAGGCGCCCATCAGCACATAATCGGCCTTCCAGCTATTGGCATGGGCGGCGATCAGCATATCGGCATCCTGAACGCCGCGTTCGACCATTTCCACCGTTGCGTGAATGCCATGGCGGGAGAGATATTGCGCGGCGGCCGTCGCCTCCAGCCCGTTCGATTTCTCGATCGCGGTGAACAGGCGAACTTCGGAGCTGAGCTTCAGCAGGCCGATGCAGGAGCGCATGGTCGAGGCGCAGGATTCGCTGCCGTCCCATGCGATCATCGCGCGGTCGGTGCTGAAGCTTTTCTGCGTTTCGGGAACCGCGACCACGGGCGCACGCGCCTTCATCACGATGCTGCTCGCGATATCGCGCATGTCGGGATAGGAATAAGCATCCAGCTTGCGGTTGAGAACGATCAGATCCGATAGCGTCGATGCATCGAGCACGGCCTGCGCCATGCCGCCGATCACGTCGGTCCAGTCCCAGGAAACGTCTTCATTGGCGAGCCGGGCGGTGATCGCGGCCTTATTCTGTCCTTCGCGCGCGCGCTCTTCTTCCAGCAGGACCGCCTGGGCGGTACCGCCATGAATGTCGGCCGCCATCATCGGCATCATGGTGACGTCGATGCAGCTCATATGCCCTTCAAGCGCTCGGGTCAGGTCGAGCGCAGTCTGGAGGCGGGCTTCCTGCCCATCATCATCATGAACCAGCAGCAGGATATTCTTCATCTATCACCTCCGTTTTCGGATGACGCTATCTTCCGGTCTCCCGGCCGGATATGCGGTAATCCACCTATACGCGCATGACGGCTCCTGTTCCAGACCGGAGTTGTGTCAGGCAGACCGGAACTGTTACAGCCTGTGTCAGCACCCGGATGCCGGCTATGCTAATCCGGGCCAGGGGCAACAGGGAATAAGGGAGGCTGAAAATCATGCCGTCGATGATCGCGATGCAGCTCGATGCGCCGGGCGGGAGGCTCCACCGGGTCGAGCGCGCGATTCCCCGCCCGGGTGCAGGGGAAATGCTGGTGGAGGTAGCGGCCTGCGGTGTGTGCCGCACCGATCTGCATGTACTGGATGGCGAGATCCCGGCTCGCTATCCGATCGTACCGGGGCACGAGATTGTCGGTCATGTCCGGGAAATCGGACCGGGGGTAGAGGGCTTTGCGCCCGGCGACCGGGTCGGAATTCCCTGGCTGGGCCATACATGCGGGGTCTGTCCCTATTGCCGGTCGCATCGGGAAAATCTTTGCGACCATCCCGAATTTACCGGCGCGACGCGTGACGGCGGCTATGCGACCCATGTCGTTGCCGATGCCCATTATTGTTTCGCGCTGCCCGACGGGTATAGCGACGTCGAGGCCGCGCCTTTGCTGTGTGCCGGCCTGATCGGCTGGCGCGCGCTGCGGCTGGCGGGTGAGGGGCGGCGTATCGGTCTCTATGGTTTCGGCGCGGCGGCGCATATATTGGCGCAGGTCGCGGTGTGGCAGGGGCGGGAGGTCTATGCCTTCACCAAGGAGGGCGATGAAAAGGGACAGGATTTCGCGCGATCGCTGGGGTGCGTCTGGGCCGGGGCGTCGACGGAGCCATCGCCGGAGCAACTGGATGCCGCGCTGATCTTCGCGCCGGTTGGCGCCCTGGTTCCGGCTGCGCTGAAGTCGGTGGGCAAGGGCGGACGCGTGGTGTGCGCGGGCATTTACATGACCGATATTCCTTCCTTCTCCTACGCCGATTTGTGGGAGGAACGGCATATCCTCTCGGTCGCCAATCTGACGCGGGAGGATGGAACCTCCTTCTTCGCGATGGTGGAGCAGGCCGGGGTCAGAACCGTGACCGAAAGCTTCGCGCTGGAGGATGCCAATGCCGCGCTGGCGAAGCTGCGCTCAGGCGACCTGATCGGCGCGGCGGTGCTGGTTCCGGGGAAAGGGGGCTGAACGGGCAGAGCGGTTCAGGGCATACGTATCTCTACCAATAGGGAAACGCTCCTGTCCTTCCTACATGCTGCGGTGACTCGGGGGGATATTTTGTTACCCGGCCCCACTCGGCGTGGCATGTCTCTCTCCGGGTCACCTCTCCTATAGTCTCAATTTTCCGTTGTCCGCTGGAAGGGCAGGGTGGCGGCTGCGCGTTGCCGTGGCATTGCGATCGGACCTTGCTGCCGCGCGCCCTTTCCACCACCATGGCCGTCATGAGCGAGGCTGAAATCATTGCGTGGCTGGAAAGCGGCGCGCCTTTCACGGGAGAGGGCGGCGGGCCGGTCGAACCGGTCCGGCGAATCGACACCCATGCCGCCTCGGTATTTCTTGCCGGGGATCGGGCGTGGAAGCTGAAACGCCCGGTCAGTCTGGGGTATCTCGACTTCTCGACGGTGGAACGTCGCCATGCTGCGCTCGAGACCGAGCTGCGCCTTAACCGGCGTTCTGCGCCCGCCCTCTATCTCGGCCTGCACCGCATTAGCTGTGCGCCCGATGGGACATTGGCGCTCGACGGGGCGGGCGAGACGGTTGACTGGTTACTGGAAATGCGGCGCTTCCCCGACGGAGCGTTGCTGGAGGACAGGGTCGCGAGCGAGGGTCTGGATGACGCGACGGTTGTTGCGCTCGCCGATCATGTCGCCGCGATTCATGCGGGGGCGGACCTCTGCCGCGTGACGGACGGGGCGGCCCGGCTCCGCAAGGTGGCGGACGATAATGGTGCGGTCATGGCGCGCTATCCCGACTGGCTCGATGCGGGCAAGGTCGGCACCCTCCGTGCGCGGATCGACCAGTTGATCGACCGACAGGCTCCCCTGCTGGATGCGCGCGGACGGGAAGGGCGCATCCGCCATTGTCATGGTGACCTGCATCTCGGCAATATCGCGCTGGTCGATGGCAGGCCGCTCGCCTTTGACCGGCTGGAGTTCGACACCGCCCTTGCCACCATCGATCTGCTCTATGATCTTGCTTTTCTGCTGATGGATTTGTGGGAGCAAGGCCTGTTCCGGCAGGCCAATATGCTGTTCAACCGCTATCTGGATCTTTCCCCGGAGGATGAGAATGCGATTGCGCTATTGCCGCTGTTCATGGCGATGCGCGCGTCGATCCGGGCTCATGTGCTGGCGACGCGGGCGGAACAGGAGGGGGGTAAGGGAAGCACGGACGCAGCCCTTGTCGGCCATGCGCGCCATTATCTCGATCTGGCGCTGCAGCTGGTGGAGCCGGTTCCGGCCCGGCTGATTGCGGTCGGCGGGTTGTCTGGGACCGGAAAATCGACGCTGGCCCGGCTGATCGGCGGCGATGTCGGTGCGGCTCCGGGCGCGCGTATCTTGCGTAGCGACGTGTTGCGTAAAAGGCTGGCCGGGGTTGCCCCCGAGACGCGGCTCGATCCCGCTGCCTATACGCGCGAGAAGAGCCATGCCGTTTATGCCGAAATCGACCGGCTGGCCGGGGTGGCGTTGCGATCCGGCCGGGCGGTGATTGCCGATGCAATGTTCGCCGCCGGGGAGGAGCGGACGGCGATCCGCACGGTCGCCGATGCGGCGGATTGCCAGTTTGACGGGATATGGCTGACGCTGGCCGAGGACGAACGGATCGCGCGTGTCGAGGCGCGTGTTGCCGATGCGTCGGACGCCGATGCCGGTGTCGTGCGGGTGCAGACGGCCCGCCATGCCGATGTCCCGGCGGACTGGCTCATGATCGAAACGGAAGGGGATATGCGTGCGCTGGCGGCGCGGATAGAGGCCATACTGGGTTTCGGTCAGGCCTGATCCGTTCCGGAATGCGGCTCAATAACAGCTTCTTGCTCCATGCATCATATTTTACGTATCCTGGGGATGTGGTGCTTCGTCCCGTCCGGAGGAATGGCTGGCGGATTGGCTGGTGGCAAGGGCGTGCTCGGCGTGATGCAGCAAGGTTTGCACTTCCTCATCATCGGTCTGGTCGAAATTCGTATAGCAGGCACCGACCGAGTAAAAAGGGTGAGGCGTCGCCAGACAGATGACCTCATCGCATGTGTCTCGCAGCGTTTCGAGTGTTTCTCGCGGGGCGACCGGAACCGCCAGAATCAGTCGTTCGGGGCGGGCTTTGCGCGCGCCCTGCAACGCGGCCTTCATCGTGCCGCCGGTTGCGATGCCGTCATCGACGAGGATCACCGTTCTTCCGCTGAGCGACGGCGGCGGGCGTTCCCCCAGATAGGCGCGACGACGTCGTTCCAGCTCGGCGAGCTGCCGGTGCATTTCCGCGCGGATATAATCCGGCCCGGGGGCAAGGCGCTTCATTGCCTCTTCGTTCAGGACCAGTTGCGGATCGGCGCCATCGATTACCGCGCCGATGCCATATTCCTCATTGCCGGGCGCCCCGATCTTGCGCACCAGCAGCAGATCGAGCGGCGCATGCAGGCTGGTCGCGATTTCATAGGCGACAGGAACGCCGCCGCGCGGCAGGGCGAGGATCACCGGCGCCATGGGGGCGAAGCGGCCCAGCGCCATGGCGAGTCGCCGCCCGGCTGCGCGCCGGTCGCGGAACAACGGTGCGTTCATTGCTCCTTGCTCCTTCTGTCCGGAAGATGGGCAAGGAACCAGCGGGCGGCATGGCCGACGACCACATCGAGAGCGGCAGCTTCCTTGAATATATGGCCAGAGCCGGGGACGATCGCCAGTTCATGGTCACAGCCGAGGGTCGGCATGGCGGCGCGGCTGAGCCCGATAATGGGCAGGTCGCGGCTTCCCGCGATCATCTGTAACGGTGAGCGGATGCGAGTGAGGGGGCGTTGTCCGGCAAGGTCGATCCGTCCGCCGCGCACACTGATGGCGCGGATGCGCCGGTCCGGCCCCGATGCGGCAAGGATTGCCGCTGCCGCGCCGGTTCCGGCGCCGAAATAGGCCAATGGCAGATGGCGGAGGCCGGGGGTGGCCTCTGCCCATTCGGCAACCGAAAAAAGGCGGGCGGCGAGCAGGGCGATATCCGACATGCTGGCGCGATCGCCTTCTTCTTCCGGTCGAAGCAGGTCGGGCAGAACCGTCGCGAGCCCGATCTCGTGCAGCCCGTCGGCAATCCGGTTGTTGCGGGGGCTGAGATGCCCGCTACCGCTGCCATGGGCGAATATGACGAGGCCGATGGGGCTGGTCGGTATCGCGGCAAGGGCGGTCAGGTGGGCGGGGCCGATATGGACGGTTTCGGTCTGACGCGGGGCTAGCGTGATCATCATGACAGCCGACCTTGTTCGGACCTTATGCCCCATGGCCTTTGATCCGGGGAAGCGGCCGGGCGGAAGGAGCAGGGCGAGCCTCTGTCCGCGCCGGTCATCGCGGCCTGCAGCAGAAACGCCCTGTGCGAGAAAGGGATAGGGAGGAAATCGCCGATATTTTCCGGTGTTCCAGCGACGTGACGAGCCATTCCGCTCAGGGTCCTTTCATTATCTTCCAATGGCCTGCCTGCCAGATGCGCTGAAACCATTCAGGGCTTCTGACCCTAGGAGGCGACAGAATGGCGGCATATGCGTAGTTTCCGCTAGGGAATAATAGTAAAAATGTTTGGTCGTCTCCGATTCGCCGGTTCTGGGGCCTGACCCTAGGCGCACATATTTTCCGGGTCCTGACCCTAAATCTGGCGCAGGTCGTGCTCCAATTTGTTGGTGTCGCATTGTTTCGGATTTCCACTTTTGCAGATGATGTTCTGTGGTCGCATAGGTTCTCAGTCCGGCTTCGCGCTTTTCCGACGGTGTTTACCGATGCTGTCGGGATAAATGAAGGTCCGGGTTCTTCGGTTTGCGGCCGAGCGTCGGTTGGGTTTCTCTGGATTGCAGGCAATATTGTTAGGGTCAGGACCCATTACTGGCACCGTTGAGGCGTCCAAATGGCGATCCTGTCGGGCCGAATGGCCCGCCGGGAAGGCTGGTTGCCTTTCCAAGGGCCATTGGGTTCGAGAGGGAAGCCATTTGGAC
>SBGG01000052.1 GCA_006226685.1 Sphingomonadales bacterium | reverse complement strand
GGCGCAACACCTCCTTGACGCGGGATGGAGCAGCCCGGTAGCTCGTCAGGCTCATAACCTGAAGGTCGTAGGTTCAAATCCTACTCCCGCAACCATCTTTACCGGCGCCGATTGCAAGTTGTGATCGATGCCGGTCCCCGCAACCATCTTTACTTGCTCACGCAGCAAGTGAAGATCAGATCCAGCCCCCGCAACCATCTTTACTTGCGATCCACCCCGCTCTCCGGCGGGGTTTTTCGTTAGTACGGAAATCATAAGGATTCCAGCAAGATCGCCCTGAACGTCGATCTCGATCTTGCCCTCGACCGGTGTCATCACAATCTGATCTACCAGTGACCGAATGGTGTCGGCGGCTTCTATCCGCTTGCCCTCGTCGTCATCCTGAAGGGATTCGTAGAGCTGCTGGATGCGTTTGCGGTATTGCAGCGCCATGCTCGGGTGAAGAAGGGGAGGTGGCTCGTCCGCTTCGGTCAGGAATTGTTCAAGTTCCTTCTTCCGCTTTTCCAAACTCACCATCTTCGCATTGAGAGCGTCGGCAGCACCGCCTTTGAGGATCAGGTTGAGAAGGGTATCGAGTTCCCGATCAATCTTTGTGATCTCGGCTTCAGCGGAGGCAATACCGGCGCGGCCTTCCATGCGCAGGCGGTTCATCTCCTGCGTGAAGACCTCGCAGAAATGGGCGAACAGTGCTGGGTCAACGAGCCGCGTGCGCAGGGCGTTCAGCACGCGCGATTCCAACTCATCACGGCGGATGTTGACGCGGTTGTCACAGGTGCCCTTGTTGCGCGCGGTCGAGCAACCAATCAGCGTTGCCGAGATTGCGGAGTACCCGCCACCGCAGCATGAACATTTGGTCAGGCCCGAGAAGAGGTATTTGGGGCGGCGGCGGTGATTGACGGTGCGGACATCCGTGCTGCCGTTGTCATCCCGCGAGAGCTTGTTCTTCTCCTGCCGTGCCTTCACCGCGTTCCAGAGTTCGTCTTCGAGAATCCGGAGCTCAGGCGTTTCCTGAATGACCCATTCCGATTCCGGGTTGGGTCGGGCCTGCCGCTTGCCCGTGTTCGGATCCTTTACGAAGCGCTGCCGGTTCCACACGATCTTGCCGACATACATCTCGTTATTGAGGATGCCGTTGCCACGCTTTGGATTGCCGTTGATCGTGCTGAAGCCCCAGTCGCCACCGGAGGGGGCAGGGATGCCTTCCTTGTTGAGCGCGAAGGCGATCGTCTTGGCGGACTTGCCTGCAGCATAGTCGCGGAAGATGCGACGAACCACGTCGGCCTGGGCGTCATTGATGACGCGGTCGCCGCGAAGGGGTTCGCCATTGGCGTCCAGCTTCTTGACCACATCGTAGCCATAGGAGTTGCCGCCACCGGATTTGCCAGCTTCGACCCGGCCGCGCTGTCCGCGGCGTGTCTTGTCGGCAAGGTCCTTGAGGAACAGCGCATTCATCGTGCCCTTGAGGCCGACATGCAGATGGCTGACCTCGCCCTCTGAGAGGGTGAACATCTTCACATCCGCGTAGGACATGCGCTTGAAAATGCCTGCTATATCTTCCTGGTCCCGCGAAAGACGATCCATCGCCTCTGAAAGGATCACGTCGAAGCGACCGGCCATGGCGTCGGCCATCAGGGCCTGGATGCCCGGACGGATCAGCGAAGCGCCTGAAATCGCGTAGTCGGTATATTCCTCGATGACGTGCCAGCCCTGCTTTTCTGCATGAATGCGGCACATGCGAAGTTGGTCGGCGATGGAGGCGTCGCGTTGATTGTCGGAAGAATAGCGGGCGTAGATCGCGACTTTCAAAACATGGCTCCCATCCGCATCACGAGGTACGCTTCCTCCTTCGCCTGGACAACTTCACTTCCTCTGCAAAGCACTCCCGCGCCGCTTGCTTTGCCAGGATGCCGACCAGACGCAGAAGGCGTGGATCGGGACTGCCGCGCGGCGTAAACGTCAACTCCGGCTCGTCCAGCAGCAAAGATTCGAGCAGCGCTTCGCGCTCTGCTCCTGTCATCTTTGCTGTGTTTCCTGGGGCTCGCAAGGTCATAACTGACAGCATTCGTCTCATGCCCGGCATAAGCAATGGAATTTACAGGCGAACATTTGGCGGCGATCGGTGTGCCGATGCGCGTCATGGCGTGCGGCGGCGTAGTCTGGCGTGCCACGGCAGAGTAAAATGACCTGTCGGAATCGCTCGCTGTCGCCGTCATCTTTCGCCTCGATGCTGGTCCTTTGGAAGCTGTTGCTTGCAGTTGAGACTTTATCGTATTGTATTTTGCAATACAAGGTGCTATCTTCGAGCTAAGGAGACTCACCATGGCCAACACTGCTGAACGCAAGGAATATCCGATCTCGATGCGTCTGCTCGAGGCGGATGTTGCCATGATCGATCGCGCTGCGGGCCTGCGCGGCCGCTCACGCACGGATTTTGTGCGCGACGCTGCTGTACGCGCGGCCGAGGAGGTCGTCATGGAGCAGGGGCTGGTCCGGATGAGTCCGGAAGGCTTTGCTCAGTTCATGGATGTGCTGTCGCGTCCTGCCGCTTCTGTTCCGGAGATGGTCGAAGTGCTGAAACGGCCTGCGCCGTGGGAGCCGGGCTACGCGGCGAAGCGGTAGTCCCTTGCAGCTTTCGGGACCCGAACCGCTTTCCGCCGTTCACGATGTTTCTGAGTTTTCCTGTGGCAAGCCGACGCTTGACCACTGGCTGAAAATTCGCGCGCTCTCCAATCAGCAGAAGGGCTTTACCGCCGTTCTTGTCGTGCATGAGGCTGGACGTGTGGTCGGGTATTACGGTCTCGCACCCACTGCCGTTGTCCCATCGGTTATGCCGCGTTCGATACGGACCGGGCAGCCGCCTAATCCGGTGCCATGCATACTTCTGGGGCAACTGGCCACCGATACCGCATGGGCAGGGCTGGGCATCGGCACCGGCCTTGTGAAGCACGCCCTTCAGCGCTGCGTTCAGGGGGCCTCGCTCATTGGCGGGCGGGCCTTGATGGTCAATGCTGTTGATGAAGAAGCTGCCGAATTCTGGAGGCGGCGCGGATTTGAGCCTTCCCGGGACGATGCTCTGATCCTGCTGCGTTCTATCGGTGATACCGCGGCCTCACTTGCCGAGACCAGTGGGTGAGAGCCGTGGAGCGGAGAATGCGCTCTACAAATCAGGCACCACGAACTGCTTGCGCACGAACATGCGGAGCTGTGCGGGCGCGGACCTCGTCATAAAGAGCGACCTCCCCGGGCATGGAAATCGTCACGGCCAAACCGAAAGGAACCATCTCGTCGATGGGCGCGCCCTGATCCGGATCGCGCTGAATGACGAGGGGGATCGTCATGTTCGGGGTCACGACGGGCGAGTTCTCGCCGCTCCAGCAGCGCGAAAAGACAGTTCCCCGATTGCTCTGGTTCTCGTCTGGTTGCCAACTGTGGCCAGAGACAGCCAGCGCATTCAGTTCCGTAGGCTTGAGTATCTTGAGTCGGCAACTGCGATAGCTCTTGCGCCCGGGCGAGACAGGCGAGAACCAAGCAACTGTAGCCGAAAGGCTGTGCGGCCTGGCCTTGCCTCCAATCGCGACGGGGACCGGGACGTCGATCGTAACGATACGATCAGCCCCCAGCAGCCCTGTTGCAAAGAAAGTCGCCCGGTCCGCGGCACAAGCTACTGCGTCGTCGGCGTCAACGTAGCCATATCCCATGAAGCGCCGGATATTGTCCTTCTGCTTTGATGCCTGACCGCGGCCCGTGGGGCCGAGCGTAGTCTTTATGAGATCGGCGGTATCTCGGGGCCACTGGGCGGGATGCACCAGTAGCGCTTTCAACAGAACGGCACGCTGCGTGGGCGTGAGCCGCAAAAACTCTTCGCCGTAGGCAGCCTCAAGAGCATCATGTATTCTGTGACAGGTGCGTGAGGCGAGGGCTGCTGCAGCGCTCGTGCCATTCGTATAGCCATCGAGATTTTCACGGCCGGCTCTCGGCGGGGCTGCAACCTTGAGGCCAGCGCCGCGCGAGGCGGCGGCCGGAACGACATCGATATGGGCATGGTTGCGCACAAACCGCATATGTTCGCGCGCGCCAGGCATCAGGATGTCCGGTTTGATCGAACGGGCAAAGCCTGGCCCAAGACTGCTCGAAGGGTTTGCCATAAGATGGCTGGGAAACGGATCGATCAAGGCTCGCGCCAGCGCCCGATCGGCCGGAGCTACAGAGTCAATATTTCCGCCGCCCACGGTGATGCCGTTCACAGTCTCAGCTGGCGATAGCAACCGTCGCTCAGCCATAACTCCATGGAGAGCAGTGATCATGGACGTCGCACGACTTTGTCCGTCCGCATCCTCATATTGGCTGGCCGTCGCATAGGCAGTGATGCCGAAGTCAGTCGTCTGATTGCCGGCGCTCACCACAAACAGCAGGCCGAGACGGTAAGAGAGCCGGTCAAGAAGCCGCGCCCAGGGTGAGAGCTGATTGTGAAACGGCCGATACCTGTTGCCCAGCGAGAGATTGACGATCACGATCCCGGGGCGCTGTTCACGTAGCCGCATGACCGCAAGGTAGATGAGGTCCACGACGAGTCTGTCGTCAGGGAATGCGTCGCCATTCCCCATCACTGGAATGACATGGATCTGCCTCGGCAGCCGGTCCTCGTTTCGATTGAGATCGCCATGGATGATGAGGGATGCCATCGCCGTTCCATGTGCTCTGGATTCCACCAGAGCGTGTGGCTCGAGTTCGAACGGATCGTCAAGATCGATATGAGCTGCCAGTTGACGATGGGTGCTTACCGGTACTCCGTCGAGGAGGGCCAAGATCGGCTCGCCCAGGGCTTGCCCGGCACTGTCGACCAGCGGGATTTCGGACGGATCAGCGATCTCCACCGTTGTGGCTTCGGACTGGGGCCGGATATGCATTACAGATTCCAGACCTGCGATGCCTTCGATCCGCTGTTCGATGATTTCGCGGACCGCCCAGGCCGGAATGTCGGCGAGCAGCGCGTGGTACGAAATATCCGGCAGGCGTGCCCGCGACACGATTGCGCCCCCGCGGGCGGTTATCGCGCGCGACGCCTCAGCTTCGCTCGTTCCTGCTGCCGCGTCGTTCGATCTAAAGACGAGCTCGATTTCGACGCGGATGAGTTGGTCGTCCTCACGATCGTCGACGATGGTGGCGAGAAACGTCCGATCTGTTGGATGAACCCGGTCATTCGGCCCCCACGGGCGCAAGTCCCGAAGGTGCTCGAACACATTTGCCCAGGTCGTTTCGCCGCGGACAAGCCGTCCTGCCTGCCAACGACGCCAAAGGGACTCGAGATTCTGCAAAGCCGCCATGTCGGGAACAAGCAGATAGGCGAAGGGATGTTCATCCCCTTCGTCACCTTCAAGCTCTTCCTCATCCACGAGTTCCAGACCGGCAATCTGCTGGATGGCTGCGGCAAACGAACTTATGGAGCCGCGAACTTCAAAGACCAGCAACCGTTCAGGGGCGAGCCCCGCCGGATCGGCACGCAGTTCAAGCGCGGCATTTCCGCGAGCGAGGACTTCCGCCAGACGCGCAAACTTTGGCCCGATTGCCGCAGTTTGACGTTCTCCTGGAAAGGCATCCGGAGACGGGACAGGCCGTGGACGACCTATAGGGCGAGGTTGATCAGCTCTTGGTGTCAGTCTCAGGAGCGGTTTCGTTGGATCGCTCGGCATTTATGATCTCTGGCGTAACGCGCGAGGTCCATAGATCAAGCTCCACGCGCAGTGCGTCATCAATCGATACCTCCCCCAAACCCAAAATCTGGCGCCGCCTGACATTCTGGCAAAAATCGAGAGCTTCGGCGTAACTGACATTCCCCAGGCGACCGGCAATCCTGCCGAGCGTCATTTTCGGCGCATCCGGCCAGCCAGACACGATCCGGTCCAGGAGAACGGTGATCTCGCTCTTCTTCGGCGCCGGAATTGCGAGCCGCATCTGGAACCGTCGCCAGACGGCCCGGTCGAGCAGTTCGCCATGATTGGTCGCAGCCACGACGATCACATAGCTCGGGAGCTGATCAAGCTGCATCAGAAGGAATGAGACCACACGCTTGATCTCACCCGTCTCGTGCGTATCGCCGCGCTCTTTGCCAATGGCATCGAACTCGTCAAAAAACAGCACGCTCGGTGTCGTTCTTACATAGTCGAAGAGCTTGCGAAGCCGCGCGTTGGTCTCGCCGAGATAGCTGCCGATCAGGGCGTCGTACCGGACGACGTAGAACGGCAGGCCCAGACCCTCGGCGACCGCTTCGGCAAACGAAGTCTTGCCGTTGCCCGGTGGACCGGAAAGCAGTACGCGGTGACGAGGTTCATAGCCGCTTGCCCGCAGAACGTCCGCCCGTTGATGCTCCTCAATGAGTTGGCGACCGCTTTCGCGCGCCGGCAGTGGGAGAAGCAGATCGTCCATTTGCAGCCGGGGAGTGATCTCCAGAATGGCTTCACGCCCGTTGGCGGCGGCAAGATGAGGCGAACTCGCGGTAAGAGCTGGTGGCGTGATCGGAACGGTCGACAAAGCTCGTTGCATCCGGTCTGCAACAATGAAATGCTTCTTGGCACGTTCCTCGGCAACCATGGCTTCGGTAGTTGAGCGCAGCATCTCCTGATCGCCGGTGGCACCGGCGCGAATTAATGACACAAGAAGATCGCTACGCGCCATAGTGGCCTCTACTAACCCCCAACCTCAAGCCATGAAGTTTGTTCATGCTAACCAAAAGTGGCTACACAGTTTTCTGCCGATTATCGCGTTCAGCACCGGCAACCCAGGCTGAAGCGATTCAGTAGCTTTGACACCTTAGCAGTCCGTCGACGTTTACGGAATCCCCAATTGACAACTCCCTCATCTCGGCAATCACGCGCCCCTGTCGGGGCGATTCGGCAGATCGTGTGCTTTCTCCGGATGTTTTTCACAACGGTCATCGGGGAGCGTACAGTGCCATCAGAGTGAGGGTGTGGGTTTCCTGGTACTTGGGCGCGTGCAGACAATCGATCTGATTTTGTGAGGGAAAGCCTTCCCCCTGGCCGGCACTTCCGTTGCCGACGCCCCCCCCTTCTGCGGGGAGTTCCCCGCAACGCCCCCTGAGAGGAAGAGTGCGGACGGGTTTTCCGTGACGGGTTGAGGGCTGGAGAAGATGTCTCCGGCGCCCGTCGCGGAGATCATCCCGATGGCCAGAACTGACCGAGCCGCGCGAGGCGGCGGCAATCGCACCAATCTTTACGACGACATTACCGACAAGATCATCGCGGAGCTGGAGGAAGGCCGGCTGCCATGGGTCCAGCCATGGGGGACATTGGCGGCAAAAGCGCCACTCGCCATGCCGAGGAATGCGGCAACCGCACGGCAATATTCCGGGATCAATGTCCTGATCCTCTGGGGCGCCGTGATCCAACACGGCTATCCGACCCAGCATTGGCTCACTTTCCGTCAGGCGCTCTCGCTCGGCGGCAATGTCCGCAAGGGCGAGCATGGCACGACCGTCGTCTATGCCGACCGCTTCACCCCGGAGGACGAAAAGCGCCGTGCCCGGGACGCCGGTGAAGAGGCGGGAAGCATTCCATTCCTGAAACGCTTCACCGTGTTCAACGCGGCCCAATGCGAGGGGCTGCCCGAGGATATCGCCGTGGAGGCGCCGCCACCGCCGCCCGGCATGATCGAGCCGAGGGTCGAGGCGCTGATCCGCGCGACCGGTATCGATTTTCGCATTGGCGGCGATCGCGCCTTTTATGTGCCGGCGCACGACTATGTGCAGGTGCCGCCTCCGCAGGCCTATTTCGAGCCGATCAACTGGCACAGGACGGCGCTGCACGAAATAGGTCACGCCACTGGCCATGCCTCGCGCCTGGGACGGGATTTCTCGGGCAGCTTTGGCACGAAGAAATATGCCTTTGAGGAACTGGTCGCAGAGATGAATGCGGCTTTCTGCTGCGCCTCGCTCGGTATCGTGCCGACGGTCCGTCATGCCGACTATATTGGTTCGTGGCTGGAATGCCTTCGGGAGGACAACCGCGCCATCGTCCGCGCCGCCTCGCAGGCGAGCAAGGCAGCCGACTGGTTGCTCGCGCATCTGCCCGACGAGGAGATCGCCGAACCTGTGGCAGTCTCGGTTGAGCGGAGGGCTGCGGCATGATCCTCCTGACCCGCACGCAGCGCGCGCAGCTTCTCGCCAATGGCCGGCGGCGCGACATAGATCACCACCCCGTCGTCAAATTCTACAATCCCCTTGGCGCAGGCGTCTGGCTCGCGACCGAACTGGATGAGGACGACGACATCATGTTTGGTCTCGCCGACATCGGCTATCCCGAACTCGGTAGCTGGAGCTTCGCTGAACTGGAGGCAATCCGGCTCCCCTTTGGCATGAGGATCGAGCGGGACGTGCTTTTTACCGGCATGTTCCCGATTTCGGTCTGGGCTGAAACGGCGCGCATGGCTGGCAGCATAAGGGCCGCCGAGCAACTTCTGTCCGCCCGCTTCCGTGGCGGTGCCGCACAGAGCCTGAAACCCGCCGATACAGAAAGCCGGAAAGCCTGAGACCCGGCTGCCCGGATTTGCGCTTTTGCGCCGCTCTCTTGGAGGTAGAGGGCGGCGCCTCTCGTCGTGATGTGGTGAAAGTTCCGGCGCCGGGCCGGCTGCCCGTCGGGAACCCACGACCATGACGCGACACATGAGGAAACTCGCTATCGATCCGCAGCCCTGCCAGTTTTCCGCGCAGGAGCAGGCCGTTGTCTACGAGGCGCGCCAGATCCTGCTGCGCCACCTCAACCAGAACCCGGTCCTGTCCACATGGCAGGCGGTTCTGGACTATTGCGCACTGACCATCCGCGGTGATGTCGAGCGCTTCCATGTCCTCTACCTCGACCGGAAGAACCGGCTGGTCTCGGACGAATGCCTTGCCGTCGGCACGGTGGACCACGCCCCGGTCTACCCCCGGGAAGTGCTGCGCAGGGGCCTGGCGCTCAATGCCAGCGCGCTGATCATCGTTCACAACCATCCCTCTGGTGATCCCGAGCCTTCGGCCGCCGACCTCGCGATGACCGGGGAAATCCAGCCAGCCTGCAAGGTCCTGGGCATGGTGCTGCATGACCACATCATCGTGGGTGGCAGTAGCGAGGTCAGCCTGCGCGCCCGCGGTGATATCTGATGGACTGGGATGGGCCGAGCGGGCGGCCAGGAGAGGAACAGGAGGGATGGGAGTTTCGTGACGGGCTGGTTGCCGGAGAGAGAGGCTCCCCGGCGTCCGTCATGGAGTAACTGACATGGCAACTGCCGTTCAGAAGATCACCCTGTCGTCTTCGCGCGACATTCCCTTCAACAAGCTGGTGCTTTCCCAATCCAATGTCCGGCGCGTCAAGGCCGGCATCTCGGTCGAGGAACTCGCCGAATCCATCGTCCGCCGCGGGCTGATCCAGTCCCTGCATGTCCGCCCGGTCCTGGGCGAGGATGGCGCCGAGTCCGGCATGTTCGAGGTGCCCGCCGGTGGCCGCCGCTTCCGGGCGCTGGAACTGCTGGTGAAGCAGAAGCGCCTCGCCAAGGTCGCGCCGGTGCCCTGCGTGGTGTCGGAATCCGGGGCCGATGTGCTGATTGACGAGGTCTCGCTCGCCGAGAACATCGAGCGCGCGCCGCTGCATCCGCTCGACCAGTTCCGCGCCTTCCAGGCCATGCGCGAAAAGGGCATGACCGAAGAGGCGATTGCCGCTGCCTTCTTCGTCGACGCGAAGGTGGTGAAACAGCGCCTGCGCCTTGCCTCGGTCTCGTCCGCGCTGCTCGACATCTATGCCGAGGACGGCATGACGCTGGAGCAGCTGATGGCCTTCACCGTCAGTTCCGACCCTGCCAGGCAGGAACAGGTATGGGAGGCGATCAAGGACGGCTGGCAGAAGGAACCCTACCATATCCGCCGCCTGCTGACCGAGACCACGGTGCGCGCCGCCGACAAGCGGGCGCTCTTCGTCGGCATCGACGCCTATGAGGAAGTCGGCGGCTGCGTGCTGCGCGATCTCTTCCAGCAGGACGATGGCGGCTGGCTGCAGGACCCGGTTCTGCTCGACCGTCTGGTGGGCGAGAAGCTGAAGGCCGAGGCGGAGAGCATTGCCGCCGAGGGCTGGAAATGGATCGAGGTCGCCATGACCTTTCCTTACGGCCACGATCATGGCCTTCGCCAACTGGTCGGCACCACGCTCGATATGACCGAGGAGGAGCGCGCTACCCGTGAGGCGCTGCGCGAAGAATATGACCGGCTCGAAGCGGATTATGCCGAGGCCGATGAATTGCCCGATGAGATCGATGCACGTCTGGGCGAAATCGAGCAGGCGCTGGATGCCTTCGAGCGCCGTCCCATGATTTTCGATCCGGATCAGATGGCCAGGGCGGGCGTCTTTGTCAGCCTTGATGCCGATGGCACCCTGCTGGCCGAGCGTGGCTATGTCCGTCCCGAGGATGAGGCGCCGGTGGAACCGGCGACCGATGTCGTCGATCCCGAAACCGGCGAGGTGCTCCGGGGGCCTGAACCTGATGCCAGCCACCCGCGCGCGGTCATCACGCTGGGCGGTCAGGTGACCGCACCGGATGAGGAGGATGAGGCCGAAACGATCAGGCCGCTGCCCGACCGGCTGATCAGCGAGTTGACGGCGCACCGCACGCTGGCGCTGCGCGACGCGGTTGCATCCAACCCGCAAGTCGCCATGACGGCGCTGCTGCACCGGCTGGTCACGGATTGCTTCCTGCCCCATTCGACGCGGGGCTGCCTGGAAGCGCAGGTCCGCGAGGTCCATCTGCCCGCGCAGGCCGAGGACCTGCGTGACAGCACCTCGGCCAGGGCGATCCAGGAACGGCATGAACGCTGGGGCGACCATATCCCGGCCGATGATGCCGCGCTCTGGGACTGGCTGGTCGATCTGGATGATGGCTCCCGCATGGACCTGCTCGCTCATTGCGTAAGCTTCGGTATCAATGCGCTCTACGAGAAGCCAAACCCCTATAGCGGCATGGGCGTCAGCCAGCACGGGCTGGAAATCCGCTTGTCGCAGGCGGATCGGCTGGCGCGTTCGACCGGTCTCGACATGGTGGCGGTGGGATGGCGGCCGACGGCTGGCAATTATCTCGGCCGCGTGACCAAGCCGCGCATCATTGAGGCGGTGCGCGAAGGCGCCGGTGACCGTGCCGCTGAACTGATCGGGCATCTGAAGAAGGGCGACATGACCAAAGAGGCCGAGCGTCTGCTGGCTGATACCGGCTGGTTGCCCGAGCCGCTGCGCATGGTCGATGAGGGGGCCGAGCCCGATCTGGTCCACGCTCCCGAGGGCGAACCCGACGATCTGCCCGATTTCCTCGCTGGCGATGGCGAGGAAGACGATCCCGTCGACGACGAGGAAGAGCAGCAGATGGTCGCTGCTGAATAACCTTCGGACGGGGCGGCTTCGGTCGCCCCGACCATTCCATTCCGTTTCCCTCAGCTCGCCCGGTCCTTGTGGCCGGGCTTTTTCTTTGGAGAACTTCCATGCCGACCATCATCGACATCGATCAGATCTTCCGCGAAGATCGGGCGAATCCCCCATCGGAACGCACGTTGCCTTGGGAAGAGACCCGCGACGGCATCACAGTCGTCGTCGAACCGAAGCCCCATTGGGCCGAGGACATGCGGGTATTCCGGTTCGATGCCCGCGAATATTGCCGCTACGCCGAGTGGGCAGCCCATGGCGGCCACGCCCGGTTTTACGGCCATATCGACACATCTGGCGATGATCTGATGATGCAGGCGCGCGCGATGATTGCTCGCGAAATCGCCGACGGGCTTTGGGGCTGAGGGCCAGTTGAGGGCTACCTGGGGCCTGCGGAAGATGAGCTTCGCACTTTTTGCACGTGGGGTTTCCAGTTCCAGCTGCACCATGGCGCCGTTCATCCTGTCTTGGGCAGCGGGTGCCATCCCCGGCCTGAAGAGAACACGGGTTCTGATGCCCGCATGGCGGCAAGGCTGGCGCGGCAAGGCATCTGCGAGCGGGTATCCGGCATCCTGTCAGATGCGAAGAACCACCCCCGCTTCCATTCGCTAACCTTGGTCTGATCCGCTTCTTGGCATTCAACCCCGGAGGGGTCGGCTTGACGCAAGCGTGCCGCCCTCGGGGATTCGGCAAAAGGCCGAACGCCCTCGGGTGATTGCAGATACGGTCAGACACTTCGGGCGCCTGTCGCGCGGGGGATGGTCCCCCGCCTCCCAAAGACAGGAGCCGGAACCCATGTCCTATGCAGATGCCACCGCTTTCGCCGCCAGCCTCGCCGCCACGCTGATGGTGTCGATCGTCGTGTTCCAGGCCGGAGACGGCACCCATGCGGCTTGCCCGGCCGCCGAGTTTGACGGCGATGACGACATGGTGCGGCTGGAGCTGGACCCGTGGGCATAAGGCGCGACACGCGCCTCATCCCCGAAGGCCCGGTGCGCGGTTCCCGTGCCCGGGCCTTCGGCCTTGCGATGGCGCCCATCGCCGGCAGCGGAACCGGGGACGCGCCCCGGTCAGAGAGGAAGAGTGGGGGCCGTTCGGCCGTGACGGGTTGAGGGTCGGAGAGAGAGGCTCACCGGCGCCCGTCATGGAGTGATCCCGATGACCATCGCCCGTTTTGAAACCTTCCGTCCTATCGGCGAGATTCTGGCCGCCGATGTGCTTCCCGCGCTTTACCGGGCGCAAAAGCTGCCGCTGCGCATCTCCTGTCTCGGTCTGGCCAGCGCTGACGATGGCGATAATGCCGACAGTTTCGAGCGCATGATCCCGCTGGGGGAATGCCCGTCGCCAGAAGAGGCCATGCAGATCGCCGCCCTGCGCCTGTCACGGGGCGACATTTGCAGCGGGCCGGACAGCTTCCCGTATTTCCGGCCGCGCATCATGCTCATCCAGGACCGCGCATACGGCCTGGTCCTTGCCGGCGAAATCCGCGCCGGCATCATCCTCTGGCAGCAGCCTGTCGCGTCCAATGCCGAGGCTCGCCGTATCGTCACCGAGGCCAGTCGACTGCGCGGCATGGCCTTTGCGGCGTCGGGGCCTGCCAATCGCGAACTGGCCCGTGACCTGCGCTTGCGCGCCAGCCTTTGTGAGACGCGACTGGTCGATCCCTTCTGGCGCGAGACGGCGGCCGAACTGCTTCGCCTGCCGCAAGCCGCCTGATCTTCACCCATTTCCATCCATTCGGCCTGGTCCAGCGCCGGGCCTTGTCATGTCCGGAGGCCGCCATGGCTGACTATTACACGCATTTTTCCTGCCTGCTCGATGTGGGCACACCCGAAAACGCCGCCCGCGCGCTCGAACTCTACAATGCGCTGGCCGATGAAAATGACGCGGTAGATCCGCCCTCGGATGGATTCCTGCTTTCGATCCAGCCCGAACATGGCGGCACGCAGCTCTGGATGCGCGATGACGTTACCGGCGATCCGGAGCACGTCATCCAGTTCGTCAAACGCTGCGCCTCCGAATTCGGCCTGAGCGGCCGGTGGGGCCTGCAATATGCCAATACCTGCTCGAAACGCCGCATCGACGGTTTCGGCGGCGGCGCGCATGTTCTTGACCTCGCCACCGGCGAGACGGTCGACTGGATCTATACCGATGGCTGGCTTTCCACCGTGCTGGAGGGAGGCGATCCCTATGAGTAAGGTCATCGAAACCACCGTCTATCGCCTCGACGAGTTGTCGGATGCGGCGAAGGACAAGGCCCGGGCCTGGTATCGTGAAGGCGGCTTCGACTATGACTGGTATGAGACCGTCTATGAGGATTTCCAGCGCATCGCCGAAATCCTCGGTCTTGACCTCAAGACCCGGCCGGTCCGGCTCATGGGCGGCGGCACCCGGCAGGAACCCTGCATCTGGTTCCGGGGCTTCTGGTCGCAAGGGGATGGCGCGTGCTTCGAGGCGCGGCTTTCCTACCATAAAGGCGCCCCACGTCTGATCCGGGAATATGCGCCGCAGGACACAGAACTGCACCGCATCGCCGATGTCCTGCAGGCGATCCAGAAACGCAATTTCTACCAGCTGCGCGCCGAGGCCAGCCATCGCGGCCATTGCTATCACGAATACTGCATGGCGATCTCGGTCGAGCGCGACAGCCCGAACTGGCAGGACATGACGGCGGATGCCGAGGAGACTGTGATCGAAGCGCTGCGCGATTTTGCTCGCTGGCTCTACCGCCAGCTGGAGCGCGAATACGATTATCTCTCCTCCGACGCGGTCGTGGATGAAACCATCCTCGCGAACGAATACATGTTCACCGAAACCGGCCGCCGCTTCGGCTGATCCTCTGGCGCCCCACCATCCGGTCGGGGCGCTTTTCTTATGCGGCCAGGTTCAGAGGAAGAGGCTTGCCGGAAGGGGTTGAGTCCGGATGGTCGAGAGAGCGCTGGCCGGGCTTGCCCGCTTCTGCTCTCCCGAGGTTTTCTGACATGAACATGGTGTTTCCCGTGACCGATCCGGTCACGCCGAAGGCGGCTGCGCCCGCAATTCTGGCTGCGGCCGAGCTGCTGCTTCCCCATCTGGAACGCGGCCAGCGCATTGATACCGTCGCACTGCGGACGGCCATGGAAACCGCCTTCGGTGTTTCCGATGCTTCCGGCGCCTGGGACTGGAAGACGGCATATGAGGCCTGCGAGGTCGCGACCGTTCTGTTCCTGCGCAAATACGGAAAGGCGCTTTTCCGCAAATCCGCCTCTGCGGATGCGCGTCTCTCCCATCTGACGAAGATTGCCGGGCTCCTGCCGACGCAAACCCGGCGCTGCGAGGAAAGTCAGAACCTCCAGCAGTTCTCGACGCCTGTCCCGCTGGGTCTCGCTGCCCTGACAGCGGCC
Source organism: Sphingomonadales bacterium (assembly GCA_006226685.1). GTDB lineage: Bacteria > Pseudomonadota > Alphaproteobacteria > Sphingomonadales > Sphingomonadaceae > Sphingobium. The sequence continues at coordinate 6,000 of SBGG01000052.1, read as the reverse complement.
GCGATCACGCCCGATGACGTGGCGCTGGAACCATCGGCCGGCACCGGCCTCATGGCGATCCTGGCGCAGACCGCTGGCGCTTCGCTGATCCTCAATGAACTGGCGGGCAGACGCGCCGATTGTCTCGCCTCTCTCTTCCCGGCCTTTCCCGTCAGCCGGTTCGACGCCGCGCAGATCGACGATCATCTGGCCGCAAATGCCGTCCCCTCCGTGGTTCTGATGAACCCGCCGTTCTCGGCCATGGCGAACGTGACCGGGCGCATGGTGGACGCGGCATACCGGCATGTTGCTTCAGCGCTGGTCCGTCTCGCCCCCGGTGGCCGGCTGGTCACAATCACCGGCGCGGGGTTCGGCCCCGAAGCGCCGGCCTGGCGCGATGCCTTCATCCGTTTGCAGGCGCGTGGCCGCGTGGTGTTCACTGCCGCTATCGATGGCGCAGTCTATGCAAAACACGGCACCAGCATCGACACGCGGCTGACCGTCATCGACAAATTGCCCGCCGACGATCCGGCCAGCTTCCCGGTCTCACCCGGGATCGCGCCCGATGTCGCCACGCTGCTTTCCTGGATCACGGCAGAGGTTCCGCCGCGTCTGCCCGTCACGCGACCGACGCCCGCGCTCGCGGCTCCGGCACCCGCGCCGAAGTCGGTGCGCGGCTATCTCGCTCGCTCGGCAGCGAGCCGGCCGGTCGCCACTCCAGCCAATGATCCCGAAGGCGTGGAACTCGCCTATGACACCGTGGACTGGTTACCGCCCGAAGGCGCCCGGCTGTCCGATGGCATCTATGAGGAATATGCGCTGCAATCCTTGTGCATTCCCGGTGCTGAGCCGCATCCGACCAGGCTGGTGCAATCGGCTGCCATGGCCTCGGTCGCCCCGCCGAAGCCCTCCTATCGCCCCATGCTGCCCGCCGACATCTGCCAGCGTCTGTCGGACGCACAGCTGGAAACGGTGATCTATGCAGGCGATGCCCATGCCGATCATCTGGCTGGTTCCTGGACCGTGGATGAGCATTTCGACAATGTGAGTGCCGCAGCCGAGGGTGCTGCTGGAGCGATCCGCTTTCGCCGCGGCTTCATGCTCGGCGACGGCACCGGCGCCGGCAAGGGCCGTCAGTCGGCCGGGATCATCCTCGACAACTGGCTGCGCGGTCGTCGCAAGGCGGTCTGGATCTCAAAATCCGACAAGCTGATTGAGGATGCACAGCGCGACTGGTCAGCACTCGGCATGGAGCGCTTGCTGGTCACGCCTTTGTCGCGGTTCCCGCAAGGCCGGCCGATCACGCTCACGGAAGGCATCCTGTTCACCACCTATGCCACGCTACGTTCCGACGAGCGCGGCGAAAAGGTTTCGCGCGTCCGTCAGATCGTGGATTGGCTGGGATCAGATTTCGATGGGGTCATCATCTTCGATGAGAGCCATGCCATGCAGAATGCCGGTGGTGGCAAGGGAGAACGCGGCGACGTCGCCGCCTCGCAGCAGGGTCGCGCGGGCCTGCGGCTCCAGCACGCACTTCCAGACGCGCGCGTGGTCTATGTCTCAGCCACCGGTGCGACCACCGTCCACAACCTTGCCTATGCACAGCGCCTTGGTCTTTGGGGCGGCGAGGATTTCCCGTTCGCAACCCGGGCTGAATTTGTCGAGGCGATCGAGGCAGGCGGCGTGGCGGCCATGGAAGTGCTGGCCCGCGATCTGCGCTCCCTCGGTCTCTATACCGCGCGGTCGCTTTCCTATGAGGGCGTCGAATATGAACTGGTCGAACATCAGCTCAGCGACGAGCAGCGGCGCATCTACGATGCCTATGCTGCAATGTTTTCCGTGATCCACAACAATCTCGATGCGGCGATGGAAGCCGCGAATATCACCGGCAGTGAGGGTACACTGAACCGGCAGGCGAAATCGGCGGCGCGTTCGGCGTTCGAGTCCACCAAGCAGCGCTTCTTTGGCCATCTGCTCACCTCCATGAAAACCCCGACCCTGATCCGGTCCATCGAGGCCGATCTGGAGGCGGGCCATGCCGCCGTCATTCAGATCGTCTCCACCGGCGAAGCTCTGATGGAACGGCGCCTCGCCGAAATCCCGACCGAGGAATGGAATGACATTTCCGTCGATGTCACCCCGAGGGAGTATGTAGGTTCGTATTTGCAGCATTCCTTCCCGGTCCAGCTTTACGAACCCTTCACCGACGGCGAGGGGAACCTCTCGTCACGGCCGGTTTTCCGCGATGGTCAGCCCGTTGAAAGCCGCGAAGCTGTGGCGCGCCGCGATGAGATGTTTGAGCATCTTGGATCTCTGCCACCCGTGCCGGGGGCGCTCGACCAGATCGTGCAGCGCTTCGGGTCGGATGTGGTGGCCGAAGTCACGGGGCGTTCGCGCCGCATCATTCGCAAGGGCGAAGGTGCTTCGGCACGTCTCGCGGTCGAGAACCGCGCACCATCGGCCAATCTCGCCGAGACGGCGGCCTTCATGGATGACCAGAAGCGTATCCTGGTATTCTCCGACGCTGGCGGCACGGGCCGCAGCTATCACGCCGAGCTTTCCGCGCGGAACCAGCGCCTGCGGGTCCACTATCTGCTGGAGCCAGGCTGGAAAGCCGATGCCGCCATTCAGGGCCTGGGCCGCACCAACCGCACCAATCAGGCGCAACCGCCACTGTTCCGCCCGATCGCCACGGATGTGAAAGCCGAGAAGCGCTTCCTTTCGACCATCGCCCGCCGTCTCGATACGCTGGGTGCGATCACCCGCGGTCAGCGCCAGACCGGTGGTCAGGGGCTGTTCCGTCCCGAGGACAATCTGGAAAGCCCTTACGCCCGTGATGCGCTGCGCCAGCTCTATCTTCTGATCGTGCGCGGCAAGGTCGAGGGTTGCCCGCTGGAACGGTTTGAATCCGCCACCGGCCTCAAGCTGATGGACTCGAATGGCATCAAGGACGATCTGCCACCAATCACCACCTTCCTGAACCGCCTGCTGGCGTTGACTATCGAGCTTCAGGGCATCCTGTTCGACGCCTTCGAGCAGCTTCTGCAAGCCCGGATCGACGGAGCGATTGCATCCGGCACCTATGACATGGGGCTGGAAACGCTGCGCGCCGAGAGCTTCATCGTCACCGATCGGCAGGTAGTCCACACCCATCCGGGCACCCGAGCAGAAACCCGGCTCATGACCCTGACCGAACGCAAGCGCAATCAGCCGGTGACGCTGGATGCGGCTCTGGCGGAACTGGATGATCCGCGCGCGAAGTTGCTGCTCAACGAACGTTCCGGTCGCGCCGCTGTCCAGATCCCGACCACCAGCGTCATGCTGGATGATGGCGAGATCGAACGGCGCGTCCGGCTGATCCGGCCGATGGAGGCAATGAATATTCCGGTGCGCATGATGGGGGACACCCATTGGGTCGAGGCCGACCGCGCCGTATTCGCATCGGCCTGGAACACGGAACTGGCCGAGGTGCCGGAGTTCACCGACAGCATTCTGCATATGGTGACGGGGCTGCTGCTGCCAATCTGGAAGCGCCTGCCGCAGGATTCCTCTCGCGTCTATCGGCTCCAGACCGATGAAGGCGAGCGCATTATTGGTCGCCGTGTGTCGCCCGCATGGGCTGCCAATGCTGCAACCAGTGGTGTCAGCAGCAGCCTGACACCGGATGCGGCCTATGCCGCCCTGACAGAAGGCCGCACGATCCTCGATCTTGCCGAGGGACTGCAACTGCGCCGCGTCCGCGTCATGGGCGCCAACCGGATCGAACTGACCGGCTTTAGCGATGCCATGCGCGAGCGACTTCGGGCCTATGGTCTCTTCAGCGAGATCATCTCGTGGAAACTGCGTTTCTTCGTGCCGATCGGCGCATCGGGACCGGAAATCATCGGTAAGCTGTTCGACCGTTTCCCGGTCGAACGCATCGGTGAGCGGGAGGCCGCCTGATGGCTCGTCTCAACGCCGCCGAACTGGCGCAGCGTCTCGGCCGACAGGCCGAGGCGGTGTGCCGCCACTATCTCTCCAACGGGCGCAAGCAGGGCAATTACTGGCAGGTCGGCGATGTCAGAAACACGGCCGGCCGCTCCATGTTCGTCCGCCTTCATGACAGCGCCAAAGGCCTTGCCGGGAAATGGCAGGACTCGGCCACGGGCGAGCATGGCGATCTGCTGGACGTGATCCGGGATTCTCTTGGCCTGATTGATTTTGCAGACGTTGCCAATGAGGCCCGGCGCTTCCTGAGCCTGCCGCAGCTCGAACCGGTGCAGCAATCCCGTCCGGCCCACACGCCAGCGTCATCGGGATCATCAGAAGCGGCATGCCGCCTCTGGCACATGACGCAGCCGCTGATCGGCAGTACCGCAGGCACGTATTTACACAGACGCGGCATTACGGATTTACGCGGAACCGCAAATCTGCGTTTCCATCCGAACTGCTACTGGCGGCCCGAGGGCGATGGGCCGACCGAGACCTGGCCCGCCATGATCGCTGCTGTCACCGACCTCGATGGCAGGATCACCGGCGCGCATCGCACCTGGCTCAGACGAGACGGCTCTGGCAAGGCACCTGTCGATCCGCCGAGGAAGGCGATGGGAGACCTGCTCGGGCACGCCGTCAGGTTTGGCGATCCGCAGGATGTGCTGGCAGCAGGGGAAGGCATCGAGACCATCCTGTCGCTGCGGCAGGTTCTGCCCATGATGCCGATGATCTCCGCACTCTCGGCGGGACATCTCTCGGTCGTCCAGTTCCCGGTCCATCTGCGCAGGCTCTATATCGTTTGCGACAACGATCCGGCAGGCGACAGCGCGCGCGATAGCCTAGTGGACCGCGCCATCGCAGCCGGGATCGAGGCGATCACGCTCTCGCCCATGTTGGGGGATTTCAACGAGGATCTTACCGCTCGCACCCTGGATGCGCTTCGGGCACAGATCCGGGTGCAGATCGCTCCCGAGGACGTCAGCCGGTTCATGGCCGCAATGGCATAGCCGGTACGGGGTGGTGATCGGATATCTCCGCTCCTGTCATGCGCATAGGACTGCATCTCCATCGGCAGGGGGACCGCGCCTTGGCCTTCCGAGAGGGCGAGCGGCCCACAAACGCTCCGTCCCGGCAATGGCGGCGCCCGACTGATTTCCGTCGGCGGCCCGCCACCCCACGCGACAGGTCGCGTGGGGACCCCGTCTCCCCCGCCTTTACAGCGCGAAACAAATCAGCCGGGCTTTGCCATCAAGGCCCTCGCCAAAAGGCTCGGGCTGCCCGGCCGGAGCGCCCGTGGGCTTGTCGTCGCCACGAAGGCCGCGACGGTCGCGGTCCAGCCGAAGGACGCATCCCAATGTACGCGCAAGACGAATTTGAACCCGATCACAGCACGTCCCCGACCGGCAATGCCATCGAAGAGCTTGAACTTCATGGCTACCGTCCATCCGAAGACGAGGCCGATCCCCGCATCACGCCCGAGGATCACGTCATCCAGGGTGCGGTCTCCGACATCTTCGATGCCCTGATTTCCACCATGGCCGACACCAGCCTCGATTTCGACCTCGATGAAATCCTCTGGTCCACCGTCAACACCTTCCACCGCGCCGTCGAGCGGATCGAACGCAAACTCGACGATAACGAGCAGGCACAAAAGCGCCTTCAGCGCGAACAGGACGGCAGCGAGGTCAAGTCCGTCCAGCTGGAGACGCTGATCGGCGCCGGGCAAAGCCTGATCGAGCGCCGCGACAGCATGGAAACCTTCCGCGAAACTGCCGCCGACATCTATCTGCGCACCACCGGCACGCCCTGGTCACAGCGTTCCGGCTCACGGGTAAACCATCGCCAGATGACCTCTGCCATGATCGACAGCCGCGATTTTCTCGCCGCAAAACGTCGGGCTGACAATGAGGTGCTGCTGCCCGCCGGGCCGAAGATCGCCTTCTCGGGCGGCGACAGGGCTCTGTTGCAAAGATCGTCCGCGAGCGAGTGAGATCCGCCGCTTCATGGCAATCAAGCGGCCGTGGCCAGGTGTTGGTTTAGTAATTCCAT
>SBGG01000098.1 GCA_006226685.1 Sphingomonadales bacterium | reverse complement strand
GTATCGCCGCCGCGCCATCAGCCCACCCTTTCTGGTGAACGATGAATCACGCGAAAATAGAAAACTCAACTGGTTTTATGAGTTTACGCCCTAGTCAACTACTGTCTGTCCTGTTGCGGTCAAAACCTCTATATAGGGTGCATGGACACGCAAGCGAAAGGCCCGGTGGCCACGGAAATCGAATCCCGCCTCCGTCTGGTGCTCAACCCGTCGCATCTGCTCGTCATCGACGACAGCCGCCATCATGCGGGGCATAGCGAGCAGGCTGCGGCCGGGGAAAGCCATTTCACGGTGGAACTGGTGTCCACAGCCTTTGTCGACAAGAGTCGGCTGGCGCGACAGCGCATGGTGAATGACGCGCTCAAGGATCTGCTCGTCTCGAAAGTTCATGCGTTGCGCATTCGCGCGCTGGCTCCGGGGGAGGAAGGGTGAGCGAAGCCGCTCCGTTTCTTCAGAGTATCACGCCGGTTTCCCATAATCTGGGCGATTTCCGCGTTCACCGTGCGCTGCCCGCGAAGGAGCGGACGATGGTGGGGCCGTTCATCTTTTTCGATGAGGCGGGTCCTGCGCCGCTTCCGCCCGGTCTGGGCGTCGATGTGCGACCGCACCCGCATATCGGCCTTGCGACCGTCACCTATATGCTGGAGGGCGCGTTTCTTCATCGCGATTCGCTCGGCAATGAACAATTGATCGAACCGGGGGCGGTCAACCTGATGACTGCCGGGCGTGGCATTGTTCATTCGGAACGATCGCCGCAGGGCGAGCGCGAGGCGGCCTCTTCCCTTTCCGCGATCCAGACATGGCTGGCCCTGCCGGACGATCGGGAGGAGATGGCCCCGGCCTTCGAACATGTCCCGGCGGAGAGCCTGCCGATGATAGAGGGCCACGGTGCCCGTGCGCGCGTCATCATGGGGCGGCTCTGGGGGCAGGAGGCGCCTGTCACCACCTATGCCGGTACGATCGATGCCGACATTTTCCTTTCGCCCGGCGGCGCGATCCCGATCGATGCCGATGCCGACGAGCGCGCGCTCTATCTGGTCGAAGGCGAAGCGGCGCTGGATGACGTGCCCTTGCTGCCTCGCACGTTGCATGTGCTGCGGCCCGGTATCGTGGCGACGCTGCGCAGCGGGCAGGGCGCGCGGGTGATGCTGTGCGGGGGCGAGGCCTTCGCGACTCCGCGTCATGTCTGGTGGAATTTCGTTTCCTCGTCACAGGATCGGCTGATGCAGGCCCGCGCCGACTGGGAGGCGATGCGCTTCCCGCTCATCCCCGGCGATGCCGAAGAGTATATCCCAATCCCGCAAGGGCGGCCGAAAACCATCAGCAGCAGCTGATTCCTTCCCGGCAAAATATCGCTTCCACGAAAAAGACCGCTATCGGCCCCTGCGACAAATTCTACTTTGAAGGATGGGGTTGAAAGGCGTAGGGAGCGAGCCTGAAAAGCGTCACATATCCGTCAACAGGAATATTTGCCCATGGCCAGTGTTGCCCAGATTGCCAATCCGGCGGAGACTTCGGTCCAGCCCGCGCCGGAGTCGGTCGTTGTCCGTTTCGCCGGGGATAGCGGCGACGGCATGCAGCTCACCGGTGGCCAGTTCACCCTGTCGACGGCGCTATCCGGCAATGATCTTGCGACCTTCCCCGATTTCCCGGCGGAGATCCGCGCGCCGCAGGGGACGCTGTTCGGCGTTTCCGCCTTTCAGATCAATTTCGGTTCCTCCGACATTTCGACCGCGGGCGATGCGCCCGATGTGCTGATTGCGATGAACCCGGCGGCGCTCAAGACCAATGTGAAGGATCTGAAGCCCGGCGGCCTCATCATCGCCGACACCGGCGAGTTCAACGATCGCAACCTTGCCAAGGCGAAATATGATGTCAGCCCGCTGGAGGATGGCAGCCTGTCGGCCTGGCGCGTGCTGGCTTTCGATATTTCGCAGCTGACCCGCGACAGCGTGAAGGAATTCGGCCTCGGCAATAAAGAGGCGCTGCGCTGCAAGAATATGTGGACTCTGGGCCTTGCGCTCTGGATGTTCGATCGGGATCGTCAGCCGATCATCGACTGGTTGCGGGTCAAGTTCGCCAAGGCGCCCGAACTGGCCGACGCGAACATCGCCGCGCTCAATGCCGGTCATGCCTATGGCGAAACGGCGGAGATTGGTGGCCACGGCCTGGCTCAGGTGCATGTCGCCCCCGCGCCGCAGCCCGAGGGGCTGTACCGCACCATCACCGGCGCGGATGCCATCGCCTATGGTCTGGTCGCGGGCGCGCAGCTTGCCGAACTGCCGATGTTTTATGGCGGCTATCCGATCACCCCGGCCAGCGCCGTGCTTCATGCGCTGTCGAAGCTGAAGGAATATGGCGTCACCACTTTTCAGGCGGAGGATGAAATTGCGGCGATCGCTTCGTCCATCGGCGCCAGCTATGCGGGATCGCTGGGCGTTACCTGCTCTTCCGGCCCCGGCATCGCGTTGAAGGGTGAGGCGCTGGGCCTTGCGATCATGACCGAACTGCCGCTGGTGGTCGTCAATATTCAGCGTGGCGGCCCTTCGACCGGCCTGCCCACCAAGACCGAGCAGTCGGACCTGTATCAGGCCGTTTATGGGCGCAATGGCGATGCGCCGCTGCCGGTGATCGCGGCCTGCTCGCCCGCCGATGCGTTTGATTGCGCGATCGAGGCCTGCCGCATCGCCACCCAATATATGACGCCGGTCATCCTGCTGTCCGATGGCTATATCGCCAATGCCGCCGAACCCTGGCAGGTGCCGGATGTGAAGAGCCTTGCGCCCTTCCCGGTGCGTTTTCTGGAGGAAGCGCAGGAAGGCGGCCTGATGCCCTATGCGCGTGACAACAAGCTTGCCCGTCCGTGGATCAAGCCCGGCACGCCCGGCCTGATGCACCGCATCGGCGGTATCGAAAAGAGCGCCGGAACCGGCCATATCGATTATTCGCCCGCCAACCATCAGGCGATGACCGAACTGCGCCGCAATAAGGTGCTGGGCATTGCCGAGAGCATCCCCGACCAGCAGGTGTCGCAGGGGCAGACGGGCGGCAAGCTCGCCGTGGTCGGCTGGGGGTCTACCTTCGGTCCGATCCATCAGGCGGTGCGCCGCGCCCGTGCCAAAGGGCAGGATGTGTCGCACATTCATATCCGCCATATCTGGCCGTTGCCGAAAAATCTGGGCGACCTGCTGAAAAGCTATGACAAGGTGCTGGTGCCGGAGATGAACACTGGCCAGCTCAAGACCCTGTTGCGCGACCAGTATCTGGTCGATGCCCGCCCGCTGAACAAGGTTTCGGGGCAGCCTTTCCGCATTGCGGAAATCGAGGCAGCCATCGAGGAGCAACTCGGCTGAGCCGATGGCGACGGTCGAGCACGAAGGAACGATCATGAACGATATGACCCCTCCGCAGAAGACGCTGCCCAAGGATTGGGAAACCGATCAGGAAGTCCGCTGGTGCCCCGGTTGCGGTGACTATGCGATTCTGAAAGCGGTGCAGCGCACTCTGCCTGAAATCGGCGCGCGCCCGGAAAAGACGGTGTTCGTTTCCGGCATCGGCTGCTCCTCGCGCTTCCCCTATTATGTCGAGAGTTTCGGTTTCCACACCATTCACGGCCGCGCGCCGGCGGTGGCGACCGGGGTGAAGCTTGCCAATCCCGATCTCGATGTGTGGATCATCACCGGCGACGGCGACGCGCTGTCGATCGGCGGCAACCACACCATGCATGTGCTGCGCCGCAATCTCGATTGCCAGATATTGCTGTTCAACAATGAGATTTACGGTCTGACCAAGGGGCAATATTCGCCGACCAGCCGCGAAGGCACCCGCTCGCCTTCCACGCCCTATGGCTCGGTCGATCACCCGGCCAAGCCGGCTGCTTTCGCGCTGGGGGCGGGCGCGCGTTTTGTCGCGCGCGGCTATGATGTGGCCAAGCAGCTTCCCGATGTGCTGAAGGCTGCTTATGCGCATAAGGGCGCGGCGTTCGTCGAGATTTTCCAGAATTGCATCGTCTACAACAAGGATGTGTTCGCCGGTTTTACCGAGAAGCAACATGCCGCCGACGGCCAGCTCTGGCTGGAAAACGGCAAGCCGATGCTGTTCGGCGATATGAAAAAGGGCGGCACCAGGGGTATTGCGCTCGACCGCGACAAGCTGTGCCTGAAGGTCGTCGACGTGGTCGATGGCGACTGGCAGGCGGCCGGCGTGATCGTGCATGATGTCACCAACCGTTCGGTTGCGCACATGCTGGTCGAAATGCCGTTCGGGCCGTTCCCGATGGCGCTCGGCATACTCTATGACGATCCCAAGCCCAGTTTCGAGCAGGCGGTGATCGCACAGAATGAGCAGGCCGCTTCCGGCAAGACGCCTGACCTGCAGAAGCTGCTTTCTTCCGGTCAGACCTGGACGGTGGGGGCGAGCGGGCCGCAGCTCTGAACGGGGCGACGGTGATGGAACGGGACGACACGCCACTCCGCCTTCAGCCGCCTTATTATGCGGTGATTTTCGCCTCGCGCCGGTCGGACGGGGATGAAGACGCCTATCAGCGGACCGCCGCGCGCATGGTCGAACTGGCTGCGGCGGTTCCGGGTTTTCTCGGCGCCGAAAGTGCGCGCGATGCGCAGGGTGTCGGGATTACCGTTTCCTATTGGCGCGATCTCGACGCGGTAAAGGCGTGGAAGCAGGACAGCGAACACCGGATCGCGCAAAATCTCGGGCGGGAGCGCTGGTATGAATGGTACAGCCTCCGCATTGCGAAGGTCGAGCGCGATTATGTGTTCGATCATGAGGATCAGGGCCTGACCCCGGCCGCAGTTGATAGTCCGGCCTGACCGCAGGATTGCGCGGTCCTCTGGCTGGAATGCCCTGACTGGCCGTGATGGGCCGGCCTTCCCCCTTTTTCTTTCTGAGGGCAGGCAAGGCGTGGCGTACCTGCCCCTAAGGGTGGCTTTTCGCGCCTGTTTCGGCGCGCTACGTCCGATGGCATGACAGGTATTTCGCTTCTCTGGCTGCGGCGTGATTTGCGGCTGGCCGATCAGGCGGCATTGGTAGCCGCGGCAGCGGAAGGCGCGGTGATCCCTGCTTATATTCTTGACGAGGACACGCCCCGGCACCGGGCAATGGGCGGAGCAAGCCGCTGGTGGTTGCATCACAGCCTCGCCAGCCTCGATCGCGACTTGCGGCGGTGCGGTTCGCGTCTGATCCTGCGGCGGGGAAAGAGCGCGCAGCTGCTGACCGCGCTGGCGGAGGAAGTGGGCACGCGACGCGTCCATGCGCTGCATCATCACGAGCCATGGTGGCGCAATGCCGAGCGGGAGGCGGGCAGGCATCTCGATCTCTGCCTGCATCATGGCAATTATCTGCTGCCTCCCGGTGCGCTGACCACCGGCAGCGGCGCGCCCTATCGGATGTTCACGCCGTTTCTGCGCGCGCTGTGGCCGCATATGCCGCCCGCATCGCCTGTTGCCGCGCCGGAGTGTATCGCCGCACCGGAGGCATGGCCGGAGAGCGAGCGGCTGGAGGATTGGGGTCTGTTGCCCGGGAAGCCCGATTGGGCGAAGGGCTTTGCCGGGGAATGGACGCCGGGGGAGGCGGGGGCGCAAAACCGGCTCGCCGAATTCAGGGCGCAGGCGGGGGGCTATGAGGCACGGCGTAACCTGCCGTCCGAAGAGGGGACGTCGCGCCTGTCGCCGCACCTGCATTTCGGCGAAATCTCGCCCGCCACGATCTGGTATGGGCTGGACGGGCGGGAAGAAGGCGAGGGCGTTGCGAGCTTCCGGCGCGAATTGGTCTGGCGCGATTATGCGCAGAATATCATCCGCGCCTTTCCCGACCATGGCCGCCGCAACGGCAAGGACCGGTTCGATGCGCTGCGCTGGCGCGATCATCGGGGCGAGGCGGCGGAGGATCTGGCTGCCTGGCAAAGCGGTCGCACCGGCTATCCGATAGTCGATGCCGGAATGCGTCAGCTCTGGGCGAGCGGATGGATGCACAACCGGGTGCGGATGATCGCGACCAGCTTCCTCGTCAAACATCTGCTGATCGACTGGCGGGTGGGGGAAAGCTGGTTCTGGGACACGCTGATCGATGCCGATTATGCGCAGAACAGCGTCAACTGGCAGTGGGTGGCGGGCAGCGGCCATGATGCGAACATGTTTTCGCGCATCATGGCGCCGCTGACCCAGTCGGAGAAATTCGATGCGGGCGATTATATCCGCCGCTGGGTACCGGAGCTTGCCCATATCGATGGTCCGGCGGTGCATGATCCCGATGCCCATGGCTGTCGTCCGCCGGACTATCCGGCAAAGATCATCGGCCATCGCGAGGGGCGGGAACGGGCGCTGAGGGCGTGGAGCGCGACAAAGGGGTAGCCCCGGCGCGTCCGCTGGGGCACAGTCTTAACCATGAACGCCATCGATTCCCGACGTGGCCAGCATATGGTGAAGGCGGCGCGGCTGTTGCCCAATGGTGGCGCGCGCCTGTGGGGGCGTGCCTTCGCGCCTTTCGGCCATCGCCTGCTTGACCGGATCGATGCCGGGCTGGAATGCGGGCGGCTGGAGGCCTGGCTACCGGACGGCAGTTTCCGGGTGCTTGGCGCGCGGGCCGACGGCCCCATATGCGAGGTGCGGTTGCGCGACTGGCGGGCGCTGGCGCGGCTGGCCTCGGCGGGGTCGGTCGGCTGGTATCGCGCGTGGGAGGCGGGGGAATGGGACAGCCCCGATCCGGTGCCGTTGTTCGCCCTGTTCATGATGAATGCACAATCGCTCGGTTCGGTCGCGCGCGCGCGTGGCCCGCTGCGCTGGCTGGCGAAGCTGATCCATGGCTTGCGCGCGAACAGCCGGGCGAGGGCGCGTGACAACATCGCCTTTCATTATGATCTCGGCAATGATTTCTATGCGCTCTGGCTCGATGCGGGCATGAACTATTCGAGCGCGCTGTTTGCCGATCCGGCGCGCCCCGATGAAGGGCTGGCGACAGCGCAGATCGCGAAGATCGATGCCGCCCTCGACCGGCTGGACCTGAAGGATGGCGGGCGCTTGCTGGAGATTGGCTGCGGCTGGGGCGGGCTGGCGGCGCGCGCGCTGGACCGGGCGGCGATTCGCTATGACGGCCTTACCCTGTCGCGCGAGCAGGCGGACTGGGCGCGGGCGCATCTGCCGGCTGACCGGGCGGAAATTCACCTGACCGACTATCGCGATGCAGGCGGCAGCTATGATGCGATCGCCAGTATCGAGATGGTCGAGGCGGTCGGGCAGGAATATTGGCCTGCCTATGTCGGGGCGATCCATCGATTGCTGAAACCCGGCGGTCGCGCGGTGGTGCAATATATCAGCATCGACGATGCCATTTTCGAACGTTATGCGGCGAGCGCCGATTTCATCCAGACCTATATCTTTCCCGGCGGTATGCTGATTTCCGAGAGCCGTTTTCGCGGGGCGGCCGAGGCGGCCGGGCTGGAATGGCGGGACCGCCGCGGCTTTGGTCAGCATTATGCGACGACCTTGCGCCTGTGGCGGGAGCGGTTCGACCAGGCGGTCGAGGAAGGTCATCTGCCCGCTGCCTTCGATGCGCATTTCGTGCGCCTGTGGCGTTATTATCTGATGTATTGCGAGGGCGGGTTTGCCGGCGGCGGCATCGACGTTGCGCAGGTGACGCTGGTTCGCCGCTGATCTTCAGGCGGCGATTTCTCGGTGCATCAGATAGCATCCGGGGCCATAGGCGGCGGCGGCATCCTGCCCTTCCGGCGCAAGGGTGAAGCCCTGACCTGACCAGAAACTATCCGCGCCGTTGACGGCCACCAGTCTTATCTCGCGCAATCCCGCCTCTTCCGCATGATGCAGGACAAAGGCCGTCGCCTGTGCGCCCGCGCCACTACCCCGTGCGGCGGGCATCAGGGCAATGTCGTGGAGATAATAGCTGTCGGTTTCCTCGGGGATCGCTCCGAGCCGCGCGTTCAGCTTCGGTGGCGCGCCTCGCGGCCAGGGATGGCTGATAAGATAGCCCAGTATCGTGCCGTCCCGTTCGAATATCCGGCATCCGGCGGGGTAGAGTGCAAGGCGTTCGGCATAAATATCCGGCCGTTCGGAATAGTCGCCATGGACCGCATCGGAAATGGCGGAAATCATGGGCAGATCGGCGGTCGACATGGCGCGCCACTGCCCGGTCGGGTAAGGCGGGATGTGCGGGGCGGTCATGAGCGTGGCGGGCCGGTACCCGTCAATCGCGTTCGACGCGGACGAAATAGCCGGTCGGCACATCGCCCAGCACCAGATCGCGCACCGCCGCACCGACCGTTTCCGGTCCCTTGAGGCTGGCGGGGTCTTCGCCGGGAAAGGCTTTGGCGCGCATTGCGGTGCGGGTCGCGCCGGGATCGACGATATGGGTGCGGATGGCGGAGATGGCTTTCACCTCCTCGCCATAGCTGAGGACGAGATTTTCCAGTGCCGCCTTGGTCGCGCCATAGGCGCCCCAATAGGGCCGCGGAGCACGCGCAACGCTGCTGGTCAGGGCGACCACCCGTGCGTCGGCACTGGCGCGCAGCAGCGGATCGAAGGCAGCGATCAGGGCCTGTTGCGCGCTGATATTGAGGGTCAGTACGCGGGCGAACGCCTTGGTGTCGATCGCCGGAACCGAGGCGAGTTCGCCCAGCGCCGCCGCGTTCAGGACCAATATATCGAGCGCCTTCCAGCGTTCGGCGATGGCGGTGGCAAGGCGGCCGATGCTTTCCCCGTCAATCAGGTCGAGCGGCGCGATGGTGGCGGAGCCGCCCGCATCATGGATGCGCTGTTCCACTTCCTCCAGCGCGCCCGGCGTGCGAGCGACGAGGATCACATGCGCACCCGCCTGTCCCAGCGCGAAAGCAATTTCTGCGCCTATGCCCCGGCTCGCGCCGGTAACGAGGGCAAGCCTGCCCGCCAGCGGTTGGGCCACAGCCTCGCTCATCGCGGTCAGACGATCCGTTCGGACAGCAGCTCGAGCTGGTCCCGCACCTCGGCCTCATCCTGATCGGTGAGGCTGGTCGGATAATCGCCGGTGAAGCAGGCATCGCAATATTGCGGGCAAATATCGGCGCGCTGGGCCTCGCCCAAGGCCTTGTAGAGGCCGTCGATCGACAGGAAGGACAGGCTGTCGGCATGGATGAAGCCGCGCATCCCCTCGACGTCGAGCTTGTGGGCGAGCAGCTTCGCGCGCTCGGGCGTATCGACGCCGTAGAAGCAGCTATGCCTGGTCGGCGGGCTGGCGATGCGCATATGCACTTCCTTCGCGCCCGCCTCGCGCATCATCTGCACGATCTTGAGGCTGGTCGTGCCGCGTACGATGCTGTCGTCGATCAGGACGATGCGCTTCCCGTCGATCAGCGCGCGATTGGCGTTGTGCTTCAGCTTCACACCGAGATGGCGGACCTTGTCGCCCGGCTGGATGAAGGTGCGGCCAATATAGTGGGACCGGATGATACCGAGTTCGAACGGGATGCCCGATTGCTGCGCATAGCCGATGGCGGCGGGCACACCCGAATCCGGCACCGGGATCACATAATCGGCATCCACCGGATTTTCGAGCGCGAGCTGCGCGCCGATCGCTTTGCGCACCGAATAAACGCTGCTGCCGTCGACGATCGAATCGGGGCGCGAGAAATAGACATGTTCGAAAATGCAGGGACGGGCATGATGCTCGCCGAACGGGCGGTGGCTGCGGATCTGGTCGGCGGTCGCGCCATGGGGAACGACGATCAGCTCGCCCGGTTCGACCTGACGGATGAATTCCGCGCCGACGACGTCGAACGCGACGGTTTCGGAAGCGAACAGCACCGAATCGCCCAGCCGTCCCATCACCAGCGGACGGATGCCGAGCGGATCGCGGCAGGCAATCATTCCCTCGCTGGTCATGCAGATCAGCGAATAGGCGCCTTCGACCTGTTTCAGCGCGTCGATGAAGCGGTCGAGCAGGGTGCGATAGCTGGAGGTGGCAACGAGGTGGATGATGACCTCGGTGTCGCTGGTCGACTGAAAGATCGACCCGCGCCGCACCAGTTCCCGGCGCAGCTTGACCGCGTTGGAGATATTGCCGTTATGCGCGACCGCGAAACCGCCCGAGGCAAGATCGGCATAAAGCGGCTGCACATTGCGCAGCGAGGTTTCGCCGGTGGTGGAATAACGCACATGGCCGCAGGCGACATTGCCGGGCAACGCGCGAATCACTTCGTCATTGTCGAAATTGCCGGCGACATGGCCCATGGCGCGGTGGGTGTGGAATTCCGTGCCGTCCCAGCTGGTTATCCCCGCGGCTTCCTGGCCGCGATGCTGAAGCGCATGGAGGCCGAGCGCCACCATAGCCGAAGCGGTGAAGGCGCCGGAAACGCCGAAAATGCCGCACTCTTCGCGCAGCTTGTCGTCATCAAACGGATGGGTGGTGAGCATGTCCTGTCGGGTCCAGTGCGACTCTGTTGTGCCGGTCAGCGCGGCTCATGGCGGGCATATAGGGATTTACTTCCCGTTTGTCGCCCCTTGATGTCGCGCTTCTGTCACATTTCTGCGCGCCGCGGCGCGCGCAGCGGTTTTGGACCGGGGTCAGGGGCGGAGAATAGCCACAGAATATCGCCCCGATCAATAGTGGGTCTGGCCCTAGTCAGCGGTGCATTGCGCGGTTACAGAAGGCCTCCATGCATGCTTTCGCCAACCCGACCCGTTTCCTGAAGATCGCGCGTCCGCTGACTCCCTGGCTGTTCTGGGGTGGCCTTGTGCTGTTGATTGTCGGTGCCGTCTGCGGCCTCACCCTGACCCCCGCCGACTATCTGCAGGGGGAATCGGTGCGCATCATGTATATTCATGTGCCCGCCGCCTGGCTCGGCATGGGCGGGTGGAGCGGCATCGCCATCGCCGCGCTGGTCCAGATGGTGTGGCGGCATCCGCTGGCCGGGATCGCCGGGCGGGCGATTGCCGCGCCGGGGGCGCTGTTCACCGCCATCTGCCTTGTCACCGGGTCGATCTGGGGGCGCCCGACATGGGGCACCTGGTGGGAATGGGACGGGCGGATGACCTCGATGCTGGTCCTGCTGTTTCTCTATTTCGGTTATATCGCACTGGCGCGGGCCAGCGCCGCCGACGGGCAGGGTGTGGGCGACAGCGGCGGGGTAAGCCGCGTGACCGCGATCTTCGCGCTGGTCGGCGCGGTTAATCTGCCGATCATCAACCGCAGCGTAGTGTGGTGGAACAGCCTGCACCAGGGGCCGAGCATCACCATGCGCGGATCGACCATAGACGGATCGATCCTGTGGCCGCTGGGCCTGACGCTGCTCGGCTTTTCGCTCTGGTTCGGGGGAATTGTGCTGATGCGGATGCGCGCCATATTGGCGGAGAACAAGGTGGAGGCGCGGCTCGCCCGCATGGCACGGGAAGGGGGCGCGGGATGAACCACTGGCCCTTCATCATCGCCGCCTATGCGCTGACCGCGGCGGGTACTTTCGGCCTGAGCTGGGTGAGCTGGCGGGCAATGCGCGCGGCCGAGGCCCGCGCCGACGCGCTGCGGCGCGACCGTTGACGAGGGTTCAACTATGGCCATGAAATCCAAGCATCAGCGTCTTGTCCTCGCGATTGTCGCGATTGTCGCGGTGATCGGCGCCGGTCTGCTCGCCGCCTCCGCCCTCAAGGACGAGGCGGCCTATTTCTATGCACCCAATGAGGTGAAGGTGAAGGGGGTCGAACCCGGCAAGGCAATCCGGCTGGGCGGCATGGTCGTCACCGGCAGCCTGAGGAAAGAGGCGGACGGCGTCACCATCGCGTTCGATGTGACCGACGGCAAGGCGACCGTGCCCGCGCGGTTCACCGGCATCGCCCCCGACCTGTTTCGGGAAGGATCGGGCGTGGTTGCGGAGGGCGCCTTTGACAAGGGCGGCACCTTCATCGCCACCAATCTGCTTGCCAAGCATGATGAACGCTATATGCCCCGTGAACTGGAGGGCATGGATTACAATGCCGCAACCCATGAGATGAAGGCGGAGAAATGAGCAGGGGCCCGCGCGCGCGATGATTGCCGAACTCGGTCTTGCCGCGCTGTGGCTGGCGGCGTCTCTGGCATTGCTGCAACTGGCGCTGGCCGCCTTCGGCCTGAAACAGGGCAGGGAAGATCTGCTGGGCGGTGTGCGCCCGGTCGCGGTGACACAGGCGTTGCTGGTCGCGCTGGCGTTTCTGTGCCTCGTCCTGCTGTTCCTGCGGTCCGATATGTCGGTGCTGCTGGTCGCGATGAACAGCCACAGCGCCAAGCCCTGGCTCTATAAATTCGCCGGAACATGGGGCAATCATGAAGGGTCGATGCTGCTCTGGGTGACGGTGATGGGTGTGGCCGGGGCGGGCGTCGCGCTGTTCGAGCGGACGTTGCGGCGCGATACACACATGGCGACGCTGGGCGCGCAGGCGGCGATCAGCCTCGGTTTCTACGCGTTCCTGCTATTCTCCTCCAATCCCTTTGCCCGGCTCGACCCGCCCGCGCCGGATGGACAGGGGCTTAACCCGCTGTTGCAGGACCCTGGCCTCGCCTTCCACCCGCCGACCTTGTACCTTGGCTATGTCGGCCTGTCGGTCGCCTTTTCCTTTGCCGTCGGCGCGCTGATGACGCGCAATGTCGATGCCGCCTTTGCGCGGGCGATGCGGCCCTGGGTGCTGGGCGCCTGGGTGTTGCTGACGCTCGGCATTACGGCGGGCAGCTACTGGGCCTATTATGAACTGGGCTGGGGTGGCTGGTGGTTCTGGGACCCGGTCGAAAATGCCTCGTTGATGCCATGGCTCGCCGCGACCGCGCTGCTGCACAGTGTCACGGTGCTGGCGACGCGCGATGCGTTGCGGGCGTGGACGGTGATGCTGGCGGTGGTCGCTTTCTCCATGTCGATGGTGGGCACTTTCCTCGTGCGGTCCGGTATCCTCACCAGCGTGCACGCCTTCGCCGTCGATCCGGAGCGGGGCAGCTTTATTCTAGCATTGCTCGCCATCTATATTGGCGGGGCGCTGGCCCTGTTCGGCCTGCGCGTCGGCACGGTGCGCGAGGGCGAACAGTTCGAGATGATGAGCCGGGAGGCGCTGCTCGTTGTCAATAATCTGCTGCTCACCGTGATATTGGGCGTGGTGCTGATCGGTACGCTCTATCCGCTGATGACCGAAGCCTTCGGTCACAAGGTGTCGGTCGGCCCGCCTTATTTCGATCGCATCGCCGGGCCGTTGGCCTTGATATTGATGCTGGCGATGATCGTCGGTCCGCTGACCCGCTGGCGGCGGGACAGGGCGGGCGTGGTTGCCGGGCGCCTGCTCTGGCCCGCCATAGTGATGCTGGGCCTCGTCGCGGTGCTGGCGGTGACGGCATGGGGCAGGATCGGCGTGCTGCCTTTCCTTGGTCTGGTGGTTGCGGGCGGTGTTGCGCTGGGCAGCCTCATCCCGCTGACCAAGCGCAATTTGCGGCGCACGCCGCTGTTCATCTGGGGCATGGTGATCGCGCATCTGGGCTGCGCCGTCAGCCTTGCGGGCATGGCGTCGGAAAGCGCGTTCAATGTCGAGAAGCTGATCGCGATGGCGCCGGGCGACAGCGTGGAAACGGCAGGCTGGACCGTGCGTTTCGACCGGGTGGCGCCGATCGCAGGCGATAACTGGACCGCGATGCAGGCCGATGTCAGCGCGAGCAGGGGCGGCGCGACGGCGCGACTCCGGCCGCAGAGCCGCTTCTTTACCAGCCCGCCCACCACCACGACCGAATCGGCGATCCTGACCAAATGGGACGGGCAGCTTTATGTCGTGCTCGGCGACCGGCTGGACGATGGGCGCTGGCAGATGCGCATTTGGTGGAAGCCGTTCGTCACGCTGATCTGGCTGGGCGGCGTCCTGATCGCACTCGGCGGCGTTCTGGCCATTATCGGCCGGGAACGGCGGGGATGGGCGCTGAAGCTGCGGCAGATACGCGCGGGGGAATTCGGATGAAGTCGGGCTGGCTGCTCTGGTTGCCGCTGGCGCTGTTCGCGGCGCTGGGGGCGCTGTTCCTCGGCGGGTTGCTGCATCCGGAAGAACGGGTCATCACGTCGAAGATGATCGGCAAGCCCCTGCCCGCTTTCACGCTGCCGCAGGCGGCGAGCGACCGGCCCGCGCTTGTCAGCGCGGAATTCGCGCAGGGCAAACCGCGCCTGCTCAATATCTTCGCGAGCTGGTGCGTGCCCTGCGCGGCCGAATCGCCGCAACTTATGGCGCTGGCGCAGGCCGGTGTGCCGATCGACGGCATCGCGATCCGCGACGCGCGGGAGGATGTCGACGCTTTCCTCGCCCGCTGGGGGAATCCCTATTCTCATATCGGGCTTGATGCGCGCTCTTCGGTGCAGATCGCGCTCGGCAGTTCGGGCGTGCCGGAAACCTTCCTGATCGATGGGCAGGGGCGCATAGTGTTCCAGCATGTCGGCGATATTCGCGCCGAGGATGTGCCCGGCATCATCGCCAAATGGAAGGCGGCGCAATGAGGGCGCTGCTTTGCTTCCTGCTCGCGCTGCTGCTGGTGCAGCCGGTGCTGGCGCAGACCGCGCTGCCCCCCGCGCCCTATGCCGATCGTCAGCTTGACGATCCCGCGCAGGAAAAAAAGGCGCGCGACCTGATGCTCACCATTCGCTGCCTCACCTGCCAGAGCCAGTCGATCGCCGACAGCAATGCCAGCATGGCGGGCGACCTGCGGTCCGAAATCCGGCAGCGCATCGCCGCGGGAGAAGAGCCGGAGCATATCCGCCAATGGCTGATCGAGCGTTATGGCGACTGGATCAGCTATGAACCGACCGCCGATCCGATATTATGGCCGCTCTGGGGCCTGCCGATCCTGTTGCTGATCGTCGGCGGGCTGATCGCGATGGGCCGGATCAGGCGGCGCGGGAAGAAAGGAGACGGGGCATGAGCTGGGTCATTGTCGCGCTGTTGCTGGCGTGCATCGTGGCGGGCCTGACCCTGCTCGGGCGCCTGCCGCGCAGCTTGTGGGAGCTGACCGGCGCGGCGTTGCTGCTGGGTATTGCCGGCTATGCCTGGCAGGGCAGCCCCGGCCTTGCCGGCGCTCCGCGCGCGGCCGCCGATACCGCGCCCCGGTTCGACGAGGATCTGGCAAAACTGCGCAACAGCTTTGGCGGTCAATATGGCCAGACCGCGCAATGGCTGACCCTGTCGGATGGCCTTGCCCGTCAGGGCAAGACCAGAGAGGCGGTCAACGTGATCGCATCCGGCCTGCGGGCTCAGCCGGATGATGTGGCGCTCTGGGTGGCCATGGGCAATGCGCTGGTCTTGCACGGGGATGGTTTCATCTCCCCCTCGGCCGAATATAGCTATAATCAGGCGATGCATCTCGCGCCGCAAAGCTCGGCCGCGCCTTTCTTCTATGGGCTGGCGCTTGCCCAGTCGGGCCAATATGGCCCTGCCCGCAAGATCTGGGGCGCTCTCAAGGATCGGGTGCCGGAACAGAGCCCGCTCCATGCCGAACTGGAGGCTTATCTTGCCCGGCTGGATCGTATCCTTGCGGGACAGCAGGGAATGGGCCAGTGAGGGACGGCAGGGCCTTGTTGCGCCGCATCATGGCCTGTGTTAACCGGCCGCCTTTGGTCGCCTGTTAGGAAGCGAAGGCATTTGCCCATGGCCGAGGACAGCAACAAGGCAGCCGGGGACGAGGCATCGTCAACATCTCCGGTGTTGACGGCCCACCCCCATGGGCATGGCGCCCAGGGCAGCATGGCCAAGATGGCGATGGGCGCGATCGGTATCGTGTTCGGCGACATCGGCACCAGCCCGCTTTACGCCTTTCGTGAAACCTTTGCCGGGCACCACAAGCTGGCCCTCGATCACGACCATATATTGGGCGTCATCAGCCTGATGTTCTGGTCGATGATGCTGGTGGTGACACTGAAATATGTCAGCGTCATCATGCGCGCGGACAATAAGGGGGAAGGGGGCAGTCTTGCGTTGCTCGCCCTTATCAACAGCCAGAGCGGTACCAAGAAATGGACATCGGGCATCGTGTTGCTCGGTGTCTTCGCGACCGCGCTTTTCTATGGCGATTCGATGATTACCCCCGCCGTTTCGGTACTGTCCGCGGTCGAGGGGCTGGCCGTCTACAATCCCCGGCTGGAACCGCTGATCCTGCCTGCGGCCGTGCTGATCCTCTTCGGATTGTTCAGTATTCAGCGCGGCGGCACCAATCGGGTGGCGGCCATGTTCGGGCCGATCATGCTGCTCTATTTCTGTACCATCGCGACCCTGGGTGTGATCAGCATCGCCCTGTCGCCTGGTGTATTGGTGGCGTTTAATCCTTATTGGGCGATCTATTTTTTCTATATCGATCCGCTGGCCGCCTTTCTCGCGCTGGGCTCGGTGGTGCTGGCCGTGACGGGCGCCGAGGCGCTCTATGCCGATATGGGCCATTTTGGCCGCAACCCAATCCGGGTTTCCTGGCTGACTTTCGTGCTGCCTGCGCTGATGCTCAACTATATGGGGCAGGGCGCGCTGCTGATCCGCGAAGGCTATGCCGCGCTGGAAAGCCCCTTTTATAATCTCGCGCCGACCTGGCTTCAGCTTCCGTTGATCGGCATCGCCACGCTGGCCGCGATCATCGCCAGCCAGGCGGTGATTTCCGGCGCCTTCTCGGTCACCCAGCAGGCGATCCAGCTCGGTTTCATGCCGCGTCTGCGCATTTCGCACACCAGCGCCTCGACGGCGGGCCAGATCTATATACCGCTGGTCAACTGGGGCCTGATGGTGATGGTCATCCTGCTGGTCCTGTCCTTCCGCACCTCGTCGAACCTGACGGCGGCCTATGGCATTGCCGTTACCGGTGCGATGTTCATCGACAATGTGCTGCTGACGGTCGTGCTGTTCCGGTTGTGGAAATGGCACTGGGCGGGCGCGGTCGCCCTGCTCAGCGTCTTCTATATCGTGGACGGCGCCTATCTGGCCGCCAATCTCACGAAGGTGCCGGACGGCGGCTGGTTCCCGCTGTTCATCGGCTTCGTGATCTTCACCCTGCTCACCACATGGTCGCGCGGCCGCCAGTTGATGATGGAACGGATGCGCGAATCGGCGATGCCGATCCCGGTATTCGTCGCCAGCGCCGCGAACAGCGCAGTGCGCGTGCCGGGCACGGCGGTATTCATGACCTCGACTGCCGATGGCGTACCCCATGCGTTGCTCCATAATCTGAAGCACAATAAGGTGCTGCACGAGCGCGTGATCCTGCTGACGGTGAAGATCACCGACGAACCGGTGGTGCATGATGATGCGCGATGCCATCTGGAAGATCTGGGGCGCGGCTTCTTCCGTCTCGTGCTGCGCTATGGCTTCATGCAGGAGCCGGATGTTCCCGCCGCGCTCAAGCGCATTCATGAATGCGGGCAGAGCTTCAAGATGATGGATACAAGCTTCTTCCTCGCCCGGCAGACGCTCCTTCCTTCGTCCCGCCCCGGCATGGCGGTCTGGCGCGAAAAGATTTTCGCCTGGATGCTCCGCAATGCGGAAAGCGCGATGGAATTTTTCCGGTTGCCGACCAACCGCGTGGTCGAACTGGGATCTCAGGTAGAGATATAGGGTCAGAATTCTGGCTGGTGGTGCATATGGTCGTGCCGTCGTTTCGGCGCGGGCCTGCTCCGTCGTTCGTGGCTTGCGGGGTTTGGCGGTTCCGCCGTGTCTATCGCGTCAGCCGCAAATGGATCAGCGGATAGGGGCGGCCCTGCCCATCCCGATCGGATCGACCGACCGGCTCAAACCCCAGATGGCGGTAGAAGCCGAAGGCCTGCACATTTTGTTCGTTTACATCGGTTGAGAGTCGGTCGTCGTGCAGGCGGAGCGCATGATCGACCAGTGCGCGGCCTGCACCCTGTCCCCGGCTCCGTGGATCGATGAACAGCGCCTCTATATGATGGCCGTCGAGGAGCATGAAGCCGATTCCTCGGTCCAGACGATCGACGGCCAGCCAAAGCGGAGCGGTTGGCAGAAAAGTCGACAGTTCCGCCTCAATGGCGGCGCGATCTTCAGGCTTCAGAAAGTGATGGGTCGCATCGACCGCGTCACGCCAGATCTGCATGACCCGTTCGGCGTCTGCTGGCGTGGCTGGTCTGATCGCGGGCATGGCCGGGCCTCTAATCGGGGCTCATCGCATGAGATGATGGTAACAGGGAGGCGTCCTCACCCGCAGAGGGCGGCTCTGGCGTCCGCATATTCCCGTGTCAGCCGTGCGATCATCTGGGCCGCCGGAACAACCCCGTCCACCGCGCCGATGCCCTGCCCGGACCCCCAGATATCCTTCCACGCCTTGGCTGCCTGATTGCCGCCGGAACCGAAGTTCATCCTGCCGGGTTCGCTTTCGGGCAGATTGTCCGGGTCCAGCCCTGCCGCGATGATCGACGGGCGCAGATAATTGCCGTGCACGCCGGTGAAGAGATTGGTGTAGACGATGTCCCCGGCCCGGCCTTCGACGATAGCCTGTTTATAGCCGGAATCGGCCATGCTCTCTTCCGCGGCGATGAAGGCGCTGCCGATATAGGCGAGGTCAGCGCCGCACGCCTGTGCGGCGAGGATGGAGCGGCCATGGGCGATCGCTCCGGACAAGATCAGCGGCCCGTCGAACCATTGCCGGATTTCCTGCACCAGTGCGAACGGGGACAAGGTGCCCGCATGGCCGCCCGCGCCCGCCGCGACGGCGATCAGGCCGGTCGCGCCCTTCTCGATCGCCTTGCGCGCGAAACGATCGTTGATGACATCATGCAGCGTGATGCCGCCCCAGTCCCGCACGGCCGCGTTCACATCCTCGCGCGCGCCCAGCGAGGTGATGATGATCGGCACCCTGTATTGCGCGCAGGTGGCAAGATCTTCCTCCAGCCGTGCGTTCGATTTGTGGACGATCAGGTTGACCGCATAGGGCGCCGCCGGGCTGTCGGGATGGTCGCGATCCCATTCGGCCAGTTCGGTGGTGATCCGGTCGAGCCATTGGCCGAGCTGGCTTTGCGGCCGGGCGTTCAGGGCCGGGAAGCTGCCGATGATACCGGCCTTGCACTGGGCGATCACCAGATCGGGGCCGGATATCAGAAACATCGGCGACCCGATGACGGGCAGGCGAAGCGATTTCAACAGGGCAAGCGGGTCGGCCACGGGCATGTTCCTAACCTGAAGGTTATTATTATGATGCCAGTAGCCATGAATGGCGGGTCGACTCAAGCCCCCTGTCATCCCGTCCTGCGGACCGATGCATGGGATGCATGGGTAGCCCGTTGGTCCGGCCCGGTTTCGATGGGATCAAAACCGGACCAGATGGGGAATCGGCGGCGGTTCCGGGGCCCCAGATGTTTTCATCCGCTGCGCCTGCATCCTCAGGCGCGGGCCAGCACGCCATTGGCGGCGGAAAGGACCGCCTGCACCGATGCGGTGGCGACATCCTCATCCATGCCGACACCGAACACGACCTTGCCGTCCGGCGTCTTGCATTCGACATAGGCGGCGGCGTTGACGTCCGTGCCTGCGCCGATCGCATGTTCATTATAATCGACGACTTCCAGGTCGATATGCCCTTCCTCGCGCAGCGCGGTCAGGATACTGGAAATCAGGCCCTTGCCGCGCCCGGCGAAGCTATGTTCCACGCCCTTGATTTCCAGTCGGCCAATGAAGCTGCGCTCGCTGCCGCTTGCCGATCCGCTGCGTTCATAGGTGATGAGGCGGATGGGCTGATCGGGTTGCAGCCGGTAATGGTCCTCAAAGGCTTCCCATATGTCGGCGGCGTTGAGCTCGCGGCTGGTCCGGTCGGCGACTTCCTGCACCACGCGGCTGAAATCCGCCTGCATCCGCTTGGGCAGCTTCAGGCCCTTGTCCTGCTGCAATACCCAGGCGACGCCACCCTTGCCGCTTTGCGAATTGACGCGGATCACCGCCTCATAATCGCGGCCGAGGTCGGCGGGATCGATCGGCAGATAGGGAACGTCCCATATCTCGTCATTGCGCGCTTCCTGCGCGGCAAAACCTTTTTTGATCGCGTCCTGATGGCTGCCCGAAAAGGCGGTGAACACCAGTTCGCCCGCATAGGGATGGCGCGGGTGGACGGGTAGCTGATTGCAATATTCGACCGTTTGCACGACTTCGTCTATGTCGGAGAAATCCAGCGCCGGATTTACGCCCTGCGTGTACATGTTCAGCGCAACGGTGACGATGTCGCAATTGCCGGTGCGTTCGCCATTGCCGAACAGGCATCCCTCGACCCGGTCGGCGCCCGCCATCAGGCCCAGTTCGGCCGCCGCCACGCCGGTGCCCCGGTCATTATGTGGATGGAGCGAGATAACGACGCTGTCGCGGCGCGAGATGTTGCGGCACATCCATTCGATCTGATCGGCATAGATATTGGGGCTGGCCGCTTCGACCGTCGCGGGCAGGTTCAGGATCAGCGGCCTTTCTGGCGTGGGCTGGAGAATATCCATCACCGCCTCACAGCATTCGAGGCTGAAATCCAGCTCGGCGGTTGAGAAGGTTTCCGGGCTATATTCGAAATGCCAGTCGGTATCGGGCTGCTTTGCCGCTTCGTCGCGCAGCAGCTTGGCGGCGTTGATGGCAATCTGCTTGATCTCGGGCCGGTCCATGCCGAACACGATACGACGCCATGCGGGCGACACGGCGTTGTAGACATGGACAATCGCCTGCTTGGCGCCGCGCAGCGATGCGAACGTCTTTTCGATCAGGTCCTGCCGCGCCTGCGTCAGCACCTGAACCTTCACATCGTCCGGTATCTTGCCCTGCTGCACCAGGCCGGAGATGAAATCAAATTCGGTCGCGCCCGCGCTGGGGAAGCCGACTTCGATCTCCTTGATACCGACCTTGCACAGCAGTTCGAAGAAGCGCTGTTTCTTCTCGGCGTTCATCGGGTCGATCAGCGCCTGATTGCCGTCCCGCATGTCGGTGGAAAGCCAGCGCGGCGCCTTGGTGATGGTGCGGCCGGGCCACTGGCGATCGGGCAGGTCAACCTGCGGGAAAGGGCGGTATTTGACGGACGGATCGATGAGCATGGACATGATTATATTCCCGATAAGCTGGCGGCTCCGGCGTTGCGGACCGCAATAACGACTCGAAGGATGGAAAGCCCCTTAGGCGAGGCGCGCCGGACAGGCAGCGCAAAAGACACGCCTAAGGGCGTGTAAGTCGTAGAAGCAGCGAAGGCAGGAACCGTGCCATGCCCTCGCCTTTAGCGGGTCAGGGTTAATATAGTCCAGCTTTTTTTTGGCGACGGTTGCAGGGAATCGGCGGAATGCCGCCCCGGCGGCGGGGTTCTGTCCGCATTGGCTGGAGGCGGCGGGGCGCACCCATGGTGGACGGGCGCGCCGGATAGCCTGCTTTATTTCTCGAAGGCGGCGACGATTTTCAGTTCGACGGTGTCGCCGACAACGGGCACCGCATAGCCGAGGCCGAAATCGCTGCGCCGAATGATGCCGTCCGCGCTGAAGCCCACCGTTTCCTTCTTCGACATCGGATTGGTGCCGGCACCGATAAACTCGGCATCCAGCGTCACTTCCTTCGTCACGCCCTTGATGGTGAGGTTGCCGGTGATTTCGGCTTCCATGTCATCGGGATCAACCTTGACCGAGGTCGAGGTGAAGGTGGCGGTCGGGAATTGCGCGGCGTCGAACATTTCCGCTTTCATCAGATGCTCGTCCAGTGCGGCGATGCCGGTGCGGATATTGGCGACCGGGAAGCTGACCGTTACCTGCGCCTTGCCGGGGGTCTTGGGATCGATGGTCAGTGCGCCGCTCTCCGGGGCGGCAATGACACCCATATTGCGGGTGAAGCCCATATGGTCATAGGCGAACAATATCTGCGTATGGCCGGGATCGACCGTATAGCTGCCGCCGGTGATGCGGGTGGCGTCATGTTGACCGGGCTGCGCCATGGGGGCAGGAGACGACTGGGCAATAAGGGCGGCGCCCCCGGCAGAGAGCAGCAGGGCGGCGGTAGCGGTCAGATAGATTTTGCGCATCACGGAGACTCCGTATGGAAAAAGGGTGCCGCCATAGTAGCGACACCCTTTATTCTTTCCAGAGCGTTGCCGGAAACGATCCGTTACCGGCAATGCATAGCGGGATCAGTTCTTTTCTTTGTCGACCAGCTTGTTGGCGCCGATCCAGGGCATCATCGCGCGGAGCTGAGCGCCGGTCTTCTCGATCGGGTGCTCGGCCTGAAGTTTGCGCTTCGCCTTCATCTCGGGATAGCCCATCTTGATGTCGGTCATGAAACGCTGGACGAACTTGCCCTGCTGAATGTCCTGCAGCACGCGCTTCATTTCGGCCTTGGTCTCGTCGGTGATGACGCGCGGGCCGGTGTGGTAATCGCCATATTCGGCGGTGTTGGAGATCGAATAACGCATGTTGGCGATGCCGCCTTCATACATCAGGTCGACGATCAGCTTCACCTCGTGCAGGCACTCGAAATAGGCCATTTCCGGGGCGTAGCCGGCTTCGACCAGCGTTTCGAACCCGGCCATGATGAGGTGGGAAAGGCCACCGCACAGCACGGCCTGCTCGCCGAACAGGTCGGTTTCGCACTCTTCCTTGAAATTGGTTTCGATGATGCCGCTGCGGCCGCCACCGACGCCCGAAGCATAGGACAGGGCGATGTCATGCGCGTTGCCGGTGGCATCCTGCGCCACGGCGATGAGGCAGGGAACGCCGCCGCCGCGCTGATATTCGCTGCGCACCGTGTGGCCGGGACCCTTGGGCGCGATCATGATGACGTCCACGTCGGCGCGTGGTTCAATGAGGCCGAAATGAACGTTGAGGCCGTGGGCGAAGGCGAGCGCCGCGCCGGGCTTCAGGTTCGCGTGAATATCGGCGGCATAGATGTCGGCCTGGAATTCATCGGGAGCGAGGATCATCAGAACGTCCGCCCAGGCGGCTGCCTCGGCGTTCGCCATTACCTTGAAGCCCGCGCCTTCGGCCTTTTTCGCGCTGCCCGAACCGGGGCGCAGGGCGATCGCGACTTCCGCAACACCGGAATCGCGCAGATTCTGCGCATGGGCATGACCCTGGCTGCCATAGCCGAGGACCGCGACCTTCTTGCCCTTGATCAGGCCGATGTCGGCGTCGTGGTCATAATAGACTTTCATGATGTTCCATTTCCTTTCGGATATTTGCAATGATAGTGATGAGGGAGGAGGCAGGGAAAGCCGCGCGGCCGGTCAGGCCTTGCCGCGCACCATGCCGACGATGCCGGTCCGGCCGACTTCGACCAGCCCCAGCTCACGCATCAGGCCGATGAAAGTGTCGATCTTGTCGGTAGGACCGGTGATCTCGAAGATGAAGCTTCCGGTCGTGGTGTCGACGACCTTGGCGCGGAAAATATCGGCAAGGCGCAGCGCCTCTATCCGGTGCTCGCCGGTGCCCGCAACCTTGACCAGCGCCAGTTCGCGTTCGACGAACGGGCCGTTTTCGGTCAGGTCCGAAACCTTGTGCACCGGCACCAGCCGGTCGAGCTGCGCGATGATCTGATCGATCACGCGCGGCGGGCCGTTGGTGACGATGGTGATCCGGCTGATCTGGTGATCTTCGCTGATGTCGGCGACCGTCAGGCTTTCGATATTATAGCCGCGCGCGGTGAACATGCCCGCGATGCGCGCCAATATGCCCGCCTCGTTGGTGACGGTTATCGAGAGAACATGGCGCTCGCTCTGTTCTTCGGCGATATGCATCAAGAGTCTTCCTCATTTTCCTTGTCGCGACGCAGGGATACCGTTCCTGCCATCGCATAATGCCATTCCCCGTCCAGCCGGTGGGCGATCCGAACCGGCAAGCCGACCAGCGCGTCGAAGACACGGTTGAGCCGCTCCCCGATATAACGGGGGCTGATGAGCACGCGGCCATGCACGGTGCCGTGCATCTTGTAGCTCGCGTCGAGCATCAGTTCCCATTCCTCCAGTTCATCGATCGCATAGTCCACGGTCCACCCGGTCAGGTCTTCCATTTCGGTTTCCCGCGCGAAATCCCAAGGTTCGGTAACATGGATGCGAAGCTTGAGATGCGCGGTCATATTTTCCCCTCCGGCGTTATACCAAGGCTTTGGCCTCGTCCGCCATGGTGCCCGACACCTGTCCCGGGTCAAGCAACATCTCGGTATGCGCCGCCCCGGACGGGATCATCGGGAAGCAGTTGGAAAGCTTCGCCACGCGGCAATCGACCAGCACCGGCCCCGGAGTTTCGATCATCTGCCGGATGCCGGCTTCCAGTTCCTGCGGCCCTTCGATGCGGATGCCGGTCCAGCCATAGGCTTCCGCCAGCTTCACGAAATCGGGCAGGCTGTCCGAATAGCTGTTCGAATAACGGCTTTCATAGGTCAGTTCCTGCCACTGGCGCACCATCCCCATATATTCATTGTTGAGGATGAAGATCTTGACCGGCAGGCGATATTGGCTGGCGGTGCCCAGTTCCTGAATGTTCATCTGGATCGAGGCGTCGCCGGCGATGCAGATGACCAGACTGTCGGGATTGCCCATCTGCGCGCCGATGGCGGCCGGAAAACCATAGCCCATCGTGCCCAGCCCGCCGGAGGTCAGCCACTTGTTCGGTGCGTCGAAGTGGAAATGCTGTGCCGCCCACATCTGATGCTGACCGACCTCGGTGGTGATGATCACATCCTTGCCGCGCGTTGCCCGGAACAGGCCGGCGATCGCATGCTGGGGCATGATTTCCGTCGTGTCGGCCGGATATTTCAGGCTGTCGACCGCGCGCCAGCCGTCGATCCGCGCCCACCATTCGGAAAGGTTCGCGGCTTTGTGCCCGGCCGTTTTCCAGCCCGCGATCAGGTCGGCGAGCGTGCTGCCCGCGTCGGCGATGATCGGCAGGTCGACCAGTACATTCTTGTTGATCGAGCTGCGGTCGATGTCGATGTGGATCTTCTTGCTGTCGGGCGAAAAGGCGTCCAGCCGTCCGGTGACGCGATCGTCGAAACGCGCGCCGACGGCGATGATGAGGTCCGCCTTGTTCATCGCATAATTGGCTTCATAGGTGCCGTGCATGCCCAGCATACCCAGCCATTTTTCGGATGAAGCCGGGAAGGCGCCGAGACCCATCAGCGTGGAGGTGACGGGCGCACCGGTCAGTTCCACCAGCTCGCGCAACGCCGCGGTCGCTTCCGGCCCGGCATTGATGACGCCGCCGCCGGTGTAGAAGATCGGCCGTTCCGCCTTGGCAATCATCTCGACCGCCGTGGCGATGTCGGCCGGATCGGCCTTCACCTGCGGGCGATAGCTGACATGCGACGAAACCTCCGGGCGCTCGAACGGTGCGGTCGCGACCTGAACATCCTTCGGGATGTCGATGACGACCGGGCCGGGGCGGCCGGTGGTGGCGATGTGAAATGCCTCATGCACGACATGGGCCAGCCGCGCGGGCGACTTCACCAGATAGTTGTGCTTGGTGCAGTGGCGGGTCAGACCGACCGTGTCCGCCTCCTGAAAGGCGTCGCTGCCGATCAGATGCGTCGCAACCTGCCCGGTGATGACGACCATCGGGATCGAATCAAGCAGCGCATCGGTGATGCCGGTGATCGCGTTGGTTGCGCCGGGGCCGGAGGTGACGAGCACGACGCCCGGTTTCCCGGTCGAACGCGCATAGCCTTCCGCCATATGGGTCGCGCCCTGTTCATGGCGGACCAGCACATGCTTGATCTTCGGGTGGTTGTAGAGGACGTCGTAAATGGGCAGGACCGCGCCGCCGGGATAGCCGAATACGACTTCCACGCCCAGATCGATCAGGCTCTGCACCAAAATGTCCGCGCCGCTCATCTCGGCCACACTCAGTCTCCTTGCAATCACCTGCGTCTCTCCGGTCCGGCGGCAAGCCGTCGCGTCAGACGCCCCGTTCGGGATTTTTCCGGGTCGGCACCGCGCATGCGCGATGCCACCGAGAATCGCAACCCCAAGCGATGGATGGGCGTCTATGAGACATAATATATTGTGTCAACAGTCAACCTTGAAATTTTATTATCAAAAGGCTCGTGTTTTTATTATCGATTATATCGTCATGGCGCGGCCAGTGGGCCGGGGGCTGGCGTGAAAACCATGTATATTGCCGTTTGGCATATTGGCGCGTGGCGATCTGGGCGCGCATCACCATCTCGTCCCGATCGATTTCCCCCGCCAGCCATGCGGTGATTTCTGGCACGCCGATCGCGCGCATCACCGGGGCATCCGGCGGCAGGTTGCGGGCGAGTAGGGCCTTCACTTCCTCCACCGCGCCTTCTTCCAGCATCGCCTCGAACCGGGCGTCGCAGCGCGCCGTTAGCCAGTCGCGCGGCGGCAGCAGGATTAACGGGGCGAGCGCCACCCGGTCGCCTATCCCGCCCTGTTTCCGCGCCCGCCAGTCGCGGATGCTGCGTCCGGTCGATCGGATCACCTCCAGCGCGCGGGCGACGCGGCTGGTGTCGGCGGGGGCGAGGGTGGCGGCCGATTCCGGGTCTGCCCGGCTCAGTTCGGCATGGGCCTGCGCCACCGGCATGGCCCGCACTGCCTCGCGGACCGTGGGGTCGATGTCCGGTATCGGGGCGATCCCGTCGAGCAGTGTGCGAATATAAAGGCCGGTGCCACCGACGAGGATCGGCAGGCGGCCGGCATCCTGCGCGGCGGCGATTTCCCGCTTCGCATCGCCGGCCCAGCGCGCCGCCGAACAAGCCTCTCGTCCGTCCATATGGCCGAACAGCTGGTGCGGCGCGCGCGCCATCTCATCGTCGGACGGGCGAGCGGACAACAGGCGCAGGTCCGCATAGACCTGACTTGCATCGGCGTTGATGATGACACCGCCGGTTTTTTCCGCCAGGGCGAGGGCGAGCGCGCTCTTGCCGCTGGCCGTCGGTCCGGCAATAAGCGCGAGCTTGGGGCGACCGGAGTCGCCCATGATATCGGAATGAGGAGTATTCATGGTCGTCGCCACCATAGTCGCAAGCGAGTCGCTGGGGCAGGGGGATATTACCGAAGCCGCCGATCGTATCGCCGCCGCCGGTGCTGAAGTCGGCGCGCGGGTGGAACTGGACCCGGGCAAGGCGGCGGATATTTTCTTCGCCGGTGACGCCGCCGCCGTGCGCGCCGCGCTGCAGGCGATGCCGGGCGCGATCGACGTGATCGTGCAGCCGGAGGAGGGCCGGGCGAAGAGCCTGCTCGTCGCCGATATGGACTCGACGATGATCACCATCGAATGCATTGACGAACTGGCCGATTATGCCGGGATCAAGGCGCAGATCGCCGAGGTGACCGAGCGGGCGATGCGCGGCGAGCTGGACTTCGCGGAGGCGTTGCGCGCGCGGGTCGCGCTGCTCGCCGAACTGGATGAGGCGCGGATCGACCAGTGTCGCGAGGAGCGGGTGCGGATCATGCCGGGCGCCCGTGAACTCATCCGTACCATGCGCGCGCGTGGCGCGCATACCGTGCTGGTGTCGGGGGGCTTTACCCGTTTCGCCGAGCCGGTGGGGGCGGAGATCGGTTTTCACAAGGTGGTCGCCAATGTGCTGGGCATTGAGGGCGGCAAGCTGACCGGCCGGGTTGCGGACCCGATCGTCGATTCGGCGCGCAAACGCCATGAGCTGGAACAGGCGATGGCGGAACGCGGCATCCTGCCCGCGCACACCATGGCCGTGGGCGATGGCGCCAATGATATTCCGATGATCGAGGCGGCGGGCCTTGGTGTTGCCTATCATGCGAAGGAAAAGGCGCGGGCGGCGGCCGATGCCGAAATCCGCCATGGTGATCTGTCGGTGCTGCTCCATGCGCAGGGGCTGGCACGCGGTGACTGGGTGACCGAATAGCGCGCTCATTATCCCTGTCCGGCAGTTTTCGACGCCATGCCCCTTTTCTGTCGGGGGTGAGGCGTTGAACCGTGCCGGGCAGGACATATTTAAAGGACTCTCTTCCCCACAGGAGATGCCCCCGATGACCTCCTCTCGTCTCGACACATTGTTTCGCCCGTTCCGTTTCAAGTCGCTGGAACTGGAAAACCGCATCGTCATGGCGCCGATGACGCGGATGTTCGCGCCGGAAGGGGTGCCGGGCGCAGCCAATGCGGCCTATTATCAACGCCGTGCCGCCGGTGGTGTCGGCCTGATCCTGTCGGAAGGCACGGTGATCGACCGGCCCGCTTCGCGTAACGACCCGTCCATTCCGTTTTTCCACGGTGACGCCGCGCTGACCGGGTGGAAGGGCGTGATCGATGCCGTTCATGCCGTTGGTGGCCGCATGGGGCCGCAGCTATGGCATACCGGTGCAACCTCGTCCCCCGGTGGATGGGAACCCGATACCCCGGTGGAGAGCCCTTCCGGCCTTGTCGCGCCCGGCCAACCACGCGGCAAGGCGATGAGCGAGGAGGATATTGCCGACACGGTCGCCGCTTTCGCCCGGGCCGCGGCGGATGCGAAGCGGCTGGGGTTCGACACGATCGAGATTCACGGCGCGCATGGTTATCTGATCGATGAGTTTTTCTGGGCGGGCACCAATGAGCGCACGGATCGCTATGGCGGTGCGACTCTGGCCGAGCGGAGCCGTTTTGCGGTTGAGGTGATTGCGGCGGTCCGGGCGGCAGTCGGCCCGGATTATCCGGTCATCCTGAGGCTCAGCCAATGGAAACCGCAGGATTATGACGTACGCATGGCGCACAGCCCGGCGGAGATGGAATCATGGCTTCAGCCGCTGGTCGAGGCAGGTGCCGATATCCTTCATTGTTCCCAGCGCCGGTTCTGGGAACCTGAATTTCCGGCACTCGATGGCGAAAAGGGCCTGAACTTCGCGGGCTGGGCGAAGAAGCTGACCGGTGTGCCGACGATCAGTGTCGGTTCGGTCGGCCTTTCCAGCGATTTTCTGGGCGCCTTCAAGGGTGAGCATTCGGCGGTTTCGGGTCTGGAAGGGCTGATCGAGCGCATGGAGCGCGATGAATTCGATCTGATCGCGGTCGGTCGCGCCCTGATCAGCGATCCGCTCTGGGTTGGGAAGGTGCGGGCGAAAGAGTTCGAAAAAATCGGGGATTTCGACCCTGCGGCACTGGCAACGCTGGTCTGACGGGGCGCGGGACCCCTGCCTCGTTACATCGTTAAGGCGAGGCAGACGATCCCGGCGGCCCTGACCGCCTCGCAAAGCTTTTCCGCTTCGCCTTCATTGGCGAGAGGTCCGGCCTGCAGTCGTGTCAGGCGGCCGCTTTTGACCAGATAATGCTGTCGACCGGCAAGCGCTCCGACCTTGGCGGACGCGCTTTCCCATTGCGCTTCCGCCCGACTTTCCTCGCTAAAGGCGCCGAGTTGAACGCGCCATGAGCCGCCGGAAGATATTGGGGGCGACGACCCGTCGCTGGCTGAGGTGGGCTTTGGCTGGGACGCGGTATCGGCCTTGGATGAGGAGGTGGGGGCCTTGGGTTTCGGGCCCCCTGCGGCGGCTGGCGGTGGCTGGTCGGGGTGGCGCGGTGTGGCTGGTGACTGATGCAAGGGGGTGGGCGTGCCGACGGTGGCGAGTCGCATCGCCTGTTCCTGCTGTTCCATCTGCGTGGCGAGCGCCCGGCCCTGCCGACGCTGGCCTTCGGGAATATAATCGTCCATCTGGCGGAGGCTCTCCTGGGCCGGAGGCAGGCCTGCCGACGCCGCGCGAGTCATCATCGCATAGGCGCGGACCCGGTCTTTCGCGACCAGTTCGCCGTTGAACAACATGGTGCCATAGAGATATTGCGTGCGCGGTTCTCCGCGTCGGGCGGAACGCTCAATATAAGGCAGGGCCTCGGTCCGGCGATTCTGCTGAAACAACAGCAGGCCGTAATTGTCCTCGGCACGGACATGCCCTTGCACTGCCGCCCGGCCGAAATAATCGAGCGCGATTGCAAGATCGGCCGGAACGCCCCGGCCCAGCCTATAGGCCTGCCCCATGTTGAACTGCGCGTCGGCGTCACCCGCCTGAGCCAATGGCAACCATTCGGCGATCGCCTTCGTATAATCGCCCTGTTCCCAGGCATCTTCCCCGGCCTTCACATCCGGTGCGGCGATCAGGGGCGTGGCCGCCGCCATAGTGTTCAACAGGATTGCGGCCGCGAGTGCTCGTCCCCAAAGCATGCGGTTCATGGTTTTCATCCGGTTCCATTAGGTGCGGGGTGCGCTTCGCGCGCGATGATCTGGTTGCTTATTATGACAGGCAAAGCTGGACAGGGCCTTAACCCCGTTCCGGTTCCCGGCTGGTTCGCGCCCACTCTTTTCCAGTTCTTGCCGTTCGTCCTGCCGGAGCATCGGTTTAACCGAATGTTAGGACGAGCATGGCAACCCTTTTTCCCATCATTTTTATCGGGGGAAAGCTGTGCGCGTATTGGCACTGGCATCGCAAAAGGGTGGATCGGGCAAGACCACCCTGTCCGGTCATCTGGCCGTCCAGGCCGAACGGGCGGGGGCGGGTCCGGTCGTGCTGATCGACATCGATCCGCAGGGATCGCTGGCCGACTGGTGGAATGAGCGCGAGGCCGAGACTCCGGCCTTTGCCGAAACCACGGTCGCGCGACTCGCGCATGATCTCGAAACACTGCGTCATCAGGGGTTCAAGCTGGCGGTGATCGATACGCCGCCTGCGATTACCGTGGCGATCCAGAGCGTCATTTCTGTGGCCGAACTGATCGTCGTGCCGACCCGGCCCAGCCCGCACGATCTGCGCGCGGTCGGCGCCACCGTCGACTTGTGCGAACGCGCGGGCAAGCCGCTGATCTTTGTCGTCAATGCCGGTACGCCCAAGGCCAGGATTACTTCGGAGGCCGCGATCGCGCTGTCCCAGCATGGCACCGTTGCCCCGGTGATCGTGCATCAGCGTACCGATTTCGCCGCTAGTATGATCGACGGACGGACGGTGATGGAAGTCAATGCGGAAGGCCGCTCCTCGCAGGAAATCCAGCAGCTCTGGTCCTATATTGCCGACCGGCTGGAAAAAAATTTCCGCCGGACCGTCTTCACGGTGCCGAACGGGGTGGCCGCATCGGCGGCGGGTATAAAGCGTCCGGTCGGCGGTTTCGGTCGTCGCATCGCAGGCCAGTAAGAGGAGGGCGTCATGGATCCCAAGCCGATCGCTTCGCTCTCCGCTGGATTGCTCGCGCGCAAAGGCGCGGCGCGGCCGGCGATGCGTCGCCCCCATATGTCCGGCATGACGGCGCCGTCGCTTCCGGTCTCGGTGCAGGATGACGATCTGGGCTGGAACGATCTGGGCGAAGAGCATCATATGCCCCATCCGGTTCCGCCCCTGACCATGATCGGGGGGCGGACGGCAGCTCGCGAAGAGCATCCCGGCGCGGTTTCGCCGGTCGAACAGCAGCGGGAAATGCTGGAGCAGAGCCTTTCGGAACCGGTCGTTCCCGTATCTGCCCCTGTTCCTCCTGCGGCCCCGGCTTCCACTTCAGTGCCTGAAACCGGGTTGACCCCGGTCAAGGCCAAGGCCGGGGGGACGAAAATGGCTTCGCTTGGCGCGAAGATTGCCGGGAAGGTGAAGGCGTTCCGTCCGCGGTCTTCGAAGGCGGCGTTCACGCTGCGACTCGATCCGGAACGTCATCTGCGCCTGCGGCTGGCCTGTGCGGTCGGCAATCGCAGTGCCCAGCAGATCGTTACTCAGGCGCTCGACGCCTATCTCGACAGCCAGCCCCAACTGGAGGCGCTGGCAAGGCAGGTGCCGGTTGATGGCGCCGATAGCTCCAAACCGGATTGAGGGTGGGCAGGTCAATGAATGACAGGGCACTTTTCAATGTTGCGGCATCATCGCTGATCATCGCGAGCACGATGGTCGGGTGTAGCGGTACGGCGCTCAACAATCGCCTGTCCGAAAGTGCGGGCAAGATCGAGCAGATGGCGGCTGCGCAGGGGCGCGAGGCCGAACAGGCGATTGCGAAGCGTGACGCGGGTCGGGCGATCGAAGTGGCAGAAGCCGCCGTCGCGGCCGATCCGCATAAGGCTGAGTACCGCACCCTGCTGGGGCGCGCCTATTTGTTGGGCGGACGCTATGATTCGGCGCGCACGGCGTTTCAGGATGCGTTGACGCTGGGCAGCGGGGATAGCCGCGCCATTGTCAATCTGGCGCTGATCGAGACAGCGCGGGGGCATGAAGATGCCGCGCGAGAGGTGTTGAGCCGCAATATCGCGACGCTTCCCGCCGCCGATTATGGGCTGGCCATGGCAATGTCCGGCGACACCGATGAAGCGATTCGCATCCTGTCTCAGGCGATTCACGATCCCGCCGCTTCCGCACGCGAACGGCAGAATCTGGCCTATTCCTATGCGTTGGCCGGGCGCTGGACGGAGGCGCGCCAGATGGCGAGCTTCGACCTGCCGCCGCTCGATGCCGCCCGGCGCGTGCTGGGCTGGGCGCAGATGGCGCAGCCGGGGGCGGAAAGCGCCCGCGTGATAGCCATGATCGGTGTGCAGCCGCGCGTGGACGATGCGGGCCTGCCGGTCCGTCTGGCGCTGGCGCCGGATGCGGCCCCGATGGGCACGCCGGTTCCGGCCGACCCGATTCGGATGGCCGAAGCCGCCGCCCAGTCTGACATCATGCCGATAGCACCCGTTGCCGATGTCGCGATCCATATTGCGACCGCTCCGGCCGCAGCGCCGCTACCCGAATCGACGGTTGATGCGCCGCTGGCCGATGTCGGCCGGACAGTGGCCGCAACCGTTCGCGAGCAGGAAGAAAAGACCTCCGTGGCAGCGGTCGAACCGGTACCCGCTCCGTTCGTACAGCCCAAACCGGCATCTTTGTTGAAGGTCAGGATCCCGGAGGCGCGTCCTGCTATGCTGACGCGTGCGCCGGTCAATAGCGGCTTTTCACCCGTCGATCCCGATCGCGGTTCCGCCTGGGTGGTGCAGCTTGGCGCGTTCACGTCGCAACAGGCGGCACAGGCGAGCCGGGCCGTCTATCTGAAGCGTCACGTGGCGCTTGGCGGTTTCCCGTTCATCGAGAGTTCGGCGATGGTGGATGGTCGCGAATATTATCGCGTGGCGATTGCAGGCTTTGGCGATCGTGCAGGCGCGGGCCGGCTGTGTGCCGCGATCAAGGCGAAGGGCGGGGCCTGTTTCGTGCGTATGGGCGGGCCGGAGGCGGCGCCGACCCGCTGGGCGCAGGCGCTCAAGGCCATGAAGCCACAACAACTGGCGATGCACTGAGGCTGTTTTCGGTTTCAAACCGGATTTCAGGCAGGTTTCGTCGGGCGAAGTTTCGGGACACCATAAAGGGTCGTCCCGATGGGGCGGCCCTTTTTATATCAGCTGACGATCTTCGTCAGATGAACAGGCCGCCCTTCATCACCCGGCGGACCCGGCCCTGAACCGGCATCTTGTCGAACGGCGTGTTGCCCGCTGCCGCGGCCATTTT
This sequence comes from Sphingomonadales bacterium, assembly GCA_006226685.1. GTDB lineage: Bacteria > Pseudomonadota > Alphaproteobacteria > Sphingomonadales > Sphingomonadaceae > Sphingobium. The sequence continues at coordinate 48,038 of SBGG01000098.1, read as the reverse complement.
GGTGCTGTCGACGATCCAGGGCGCATCGGGATCGATGAAGATGATGTCGGCGGCGCTACCCGGCTGGAAGCTGCCGGCGTCCACCCCCAATATGCGCGCCGGATTGGCGGCGAGCAGACGCATCAGCGCGGTCAGGCCGAGATGCCCGTCGCGGACCAGATTGAGCGAGAGCGCGAGCAGCGTTTCCGCGCCCGCGACGCCGGGGGCGGCATCGGCGAAGGGCAGGCGCTTGTCCTCCGGCCCGTGCGGATCATGGCTGGAGGTGAGGACGTCCACCGTGCCGTCGGCGATGGCCGCGATCACCGCCTTGCGATCATCCTCGCCCCGCAGCGGCGGGGAGAGACGGGCAAAGGTGCGGTAATCCGTCACCGCATTGTCGGACAGCATGAAATAGGCGGGCGATACGCCGCAGCTAACCGCCAGCCCTTCGGCCTTTGCGGCGCGGATGAGATCGAAGCCTGCCTGCGTCGTTACCATGCGGAAATGGATCGAGGCGCCCGTGGTGCGGGCCAGTGCGATGTCACGGGCGATCGCCATCGCCTCGGCACAGGCCGGGGCGGAGGCGAGGCCGAGTCGCGTGGCCGTCTCGCCGCTGGTTGCGACCGCGCGCCCGGCCAGCCCGCCATCTTCGGCATGGGTGATGACGGTGAGGCCGAGGCCGCCGGCATAGGATAAGATCCGCCACATCACGCCCGAATCGGCAATCCATTGCCGCCCGGTGCCGACTGCCTTCGCGCCTGCCGCCTGCATCATGCCGATCTCGGCCATTTCCTTGCCCGCCAGGCTGCGCGTTGCCGCTGCGATCGGGTGGACCCAGAAATCCGGCTTGCCATGGCGCGTCGCCTCGCGGATCAGGCCGACATCGTCGAGCGGCAGCGATTGATCGGGCATCAGCGCGGCGCGGGTGATGCCGCCGAAATGAAAGGCGGGCTTGTCGGTACGGAATACGCCGAGATCGACGAGGCCCGGCGCGATCACCATGCCGTTCGCATCGATCACTTCGGCATCGGCGGGCACGTCGACCTGCCCGGTCGCAACGATCCGGTCATCCTCGATCAGCAGCGTGCCCAATTCCGGAGCGTTCAGCGTGGGGTCGGCGAGCAGCCCGCCGGTAAGGGCGATTTTCCGGCTCATACCCGTCCCTCCATGGATTTTCTGTCGGTTGGAATGGTCCAGCCCATCCCGTGCTTTATGTTGGTCGGGATGTTCAAGCCCATCCCTCGGCCTTTGCTGGTCAGGATGTTCAAGCCCATCCCTCCACATTCCGCGCGCCGCGGGTCAGCACGTCAAGGCAGGCCATGCGCACCGCGACGCCCATTTCGACCTGTTCGGTAATGGCGGAGCGGTCGGGATCGTCGGCGACGCCGCTGGTGATTTCCACTCCTCTGTTCATCGGTCCGGGATGCATCACCAGCGCATCGGGCCTGGCCTTTGCCAGCCGTTCGGGTGTCAGGCCGTACAGCATGTGATATTCGCGCGGAGAAGGGATGAAGGCGCCGTCCATCCGCTCATTCTGAAGCCGCAGCATCATCACCACATCAGCCCCGTCGAGCGCGGCGTCGAAATCGGTATAGGGGGTGGCGGCCATGCAGTCGACATCGGCGGGCAGCAGCGTCGGCGGCGCAACCACGCGCACCTGCGCGCCCAGCGCGGCGAGGCTCAGCATGTTGGATCGCGCGACCCGGCTGTGCAGCACGTCGCCGCAAATGGTGACGATCTGGCCTTCGATCGAGCCACGCCGCCGCCGGATCGTCAGCGCATCGAGCAGGGCCTGCGTCGGATGCTCATGCCAGCCGTCGCCCGCGTTCAGCACCGGGCAATCGACCTGATCGGCGATCAGCTGCACCGCGCCCGAGCTCATGTGGCGGATCACGATCACGTCGGCGCGCATCGCGTTCAGCGTCACCGCCGTGTCGATCAGGGTTTCGCCTTTTTTCACGCTCGACTGGGCGGCGTGCATATTGACCACGTCCGCGCCAAGCCGCTTGCCCGCAATTTCGAAGCTCAGCAGCGTGCGCGTGGAATTTTCGAAAAAGGCGTTGATCTGCGTCAGGCCGGACAGGCGGTCGTCATGTTTGCTTGCGCCCATGCGGTTGATGCCGACCCAATGTTCGGCCTCGTCCAGCAGAAAACGGATTTCCCATGGCTTGAGCTGGGCAATGCCGAGAAGATGTCTGTGCGGGAACAGGTCCCGGCCCGAAAGGGAAGCGGTCGGAGGCTCTGCGGTCATGTTGGGCATGAGCGGGAGCCTTAGGACAGGCGCGGGCCAAGGGCAAGGGCTGTGCTGCCCTTCAGGGCAGAGCGGAGGCGGGGTATATGATGCCGCTGGCCCAGAACAGGCCGATTCCCAGATGCAGTACCGGCATGAAGGTGAGGATTGCGGCGATGGGCTGTTTGCGCGTCTTGTGCCGGACCAGTCGCGAGGCGAGCAGCGCGCCGAGGGAGCCGCCGATGAAGGACAGCAGGATCAGCGTGTTTTCGGAAATGCGCCAGGTTCCGGCGCGGGCCGATTCCTTGTCCACCACCATGGCGACGAACGCCGCGACATTGGCGCCGATCAGCCAGAGGACAAGCATGTGGGCCGCGCTTATTCCCTCCATGCCATCTCCCCCTCCGCGACCCGGTTACAGGGTCAGCGCGTCGATCGCCCCTTGCAATATGTAGCTGGCCGCGAGCTTGTCGACCAGCTCGTCGCGGCGGGCGCGGCTGGTGTCGGCATCGATCATCATCCGCGTCACCGCCTGAGTCGACCAGCGTTCGTCCCACAGCAGGATCGGCAGGCCCAGATCGGCGATATTCTGTGCGAAGGCGCGACTGGCCTGCGCGCGCGGGCTGTTTGATCCGTCGAGATTGAGCGGCAGGCCGATGACGATGCCCTTCACCTGCTGCTGGGTCAGGAATTCGACCAGCTTCGCCTTGTCCTTGCTGAACTTGGTGCGGTTGATCGTGTGGGCGGCGCTGGCGATGGTCCAGCCCGCATCGCACAGCGCAAGACCGATGGTCCGGCTGCCGACATCCATGCCGATCAGCCGTCCGCCCTCGGGCAATGCTTCTCTATAGGCCGCCTTGTCGGTGGTAATTATTGCGCCAGAAATGTCGTCAGCCTCTTTGTCGCGTCGGCGCGGATATTGGCCCAGAACAGCGCATAATCATAGACATGATAATTATTGCCCGGCAGCACATAGGGGCCGAGCTGCGGCGGCGTGCCGACCAGCAGGAAGCCCGCTTCCTTGCCTTCGGTGCCGCATCGCGCGCTGACCGCGCCCTTGATGAGCCGCGCATCCCGGCCGTCGAGCTGAATCGAGGGGCCAAGTGTGCCGAGATTGGCCTTGGCCGGTGCCGCGTTGCCCTGCATGCCGGTGAGCGGATTGATGCACAGCATGGGCGTTCCGTCCCGCTGCTTGCCGGTCATGCCGCGATAATGGCCATAGGCGCCGAGGACCGCCGCTGGATTGGCCGGTTCGGCGAAGCTCTGCCACGAAAGCACACATCCCGCCTGATCGGCCCGTTCGCAGGCCGGAAGGCCCAGCGCGGGAATATCGGCGGTCAGCGATACCGGCCAGCCGACCAGATAAGCCGCGACAATGCGCCCGGCCACTTCCTTGCCCGCGACTTCATTCTTCATCAGCCGCAGCAGGTGCATCGCCCCCTGGCTATGCCCAGCCAGAATGACGGGACCGGCCGGATTTTCCGTCAGAAACACCTTGAAGGCGGCAACGACCTCGCGATAGGCGGCGTTGATGGCGCTGGTCGCATCCTCGCTGCGGCTCAGGAAAGCGCCGAAATGCGCCTGATGATAGCGCGGCGCCCATATCTGCCCTGCGGTCGTGAAGGCGCTCGCCTGCGTCATCACAAAGCGGCGCGCGGTTTCCTGACTTTCCTCATCTTCCAGCGAGGCGTTCCAGCGGGCGATGTTGAACGGCGCCATATAGCTGGTCGGGTGAACATAGAAGACCGCGGCGGGGCCAGGTTCCGTGCGCTTCACGCCCTGCGGCAGCCAGGTCGAATCATTGGTAGCGCTGATGTCCGGGCGGGCCAGCCACAGCTTGCGGTCTGCATAATCGGTGGCGGTCAGCCGGTTCGGCTCGGAAAAACGGGCGCTGGGCACCATGACCGCGCCCAGCATCTGCTGCCCCCACATTCTGTAGGCAAAGGCGGACCCCAGTGTCAGCACGATGAGCGCCGCCACGACATAAAGGAATTTCCGGGCCGCCATCGTTGCTCCATTTGTGCAGTGCAGCATAAAATTCGCCGGAACGCAACTGCGCGTTCGGGGCTGTGCATGCGTTTTGTGCATCCCGCTGCTCTTGGCAAGAGGCAGGATGGCAAGAGGCGGGCACCGAATGCGGGATGGGGTTGATGGATACCGGACCGGGTGCTAGCGCGCATTCTTGATCTCAGGGTCGGCATCGGCCCGTTTCTGGAAAAGTCGGAAAGCATGTCCGTAGATAGCAGCACCGTGAAAAAGGTCGCCAGTCTCGCCCGTATCGCCGTCACCGACGGCGAGGCCGATGCGCTGGTGCCCGAACTCAACAATATTCTCCACTGGGTCGAGCAACTGGGACAGGTCGATGTCAGCGGTGTCGAGCCGATGACCGCCGTCATCCCCAACCATTTGCGCCTGCGCGACGACGCGGTGACGGATGGCAATGTGCGTGACAAGGTGCTGGCCAATGCGCCGCAGGCGGAGCACGGCTTTTTCGCCGTGCCGAAGGTGATCGAATAATGACAAATCTTACCGATCTGACGGTCGCGGAAATCCGCGACGGCGTGGCGCAGGGCAGTTTTTCCGCGCGTGAAGTGGCCGAGGCGTTCAACGCGGCGGTCGAAGCAGGCCGGGCGCTCAACGCCTATATCGTCGAAACGCCGGAAAAGGCGCTGGAGGCCGCCGACGCTGCCGACAAGGCACGGGCATCGGGCGATCTCAAGCCGCTTTCGGGCGTGCCGATCGGCATGAAGGACCTGTTCTGCACCGAAGGCGTGCAGACCACGGCCGCCTCGCACATGCTCGAAGGCTTCGTCCCGACCTATGAATCGACCGTCTCGGGCAGGCTCGCGGCGGCGGGCGCCGGGGTGCTGGGCAAACTCAACCTCGATCAGTTCGCCATGGGATCGTCCAACGAGACGAGCTATTTCGGCAACGTCATCTCGCCCTGGAAGAGCGCGGACGGCAAGGATCTGACGCCGGGCGGTTCGTCCGGCGGTTCCTCGGCGGCGATCGCCGCACGTTTGTGTCCGGCGGCGACCGGTACCGATACCGGTGGCTCGATTCGCCAGCCTGCCGCCTTCACCGGCATTGCTGGGATTAAGCCGACCTATGGCCGCTGTTCGCGCTGGGGTGTCGTGGCCTTTGCCAGTTCGCTGGATCAGGCGGGCGCGATGGCGCGTACCGTGCGTGACAGTGCGATCATGCTGGAGGTGATGGCCGGGTTCGATCCCAAGGATGCGACCAGCCTCGACCTGCCCGTGCCGCAGTGGGAGGCGGGCCTGTCGTCCGACCTCAAGGGCAAGAAGGTCGGTATTCCGAAGGAATATCGTCCCGACGGTCTCAATGCCGAAATTGCCGCGCTGTGGGACAAGGGCGTCCAGTGGCTGAAGGATGCGGGTGCCGAGGTGGTCGAGGTATCGCTGCCGCACACGCAGTACGCGCTGCCGACCTATTATATCATCGCGCCGGCTGAGGCGTCGTCAAACCTCGCTCGCTATGACGGCGTGCGTTACGGTGAGCGGGTCCTGCCCGAGGGCGCCGGGCTTCAGGACATGTATGCCGCCACCCGCGCCGCCGGTTTCGGCGACGAGGTGAAGCGCCGCATCCTGATCGGCACCTATGTGCTTTCCGCCGGTTTCTACGACGCCTATTATACTCAGGCGTGCAAGGTGCGGGCGCTGATCGCGCGGGATTTCGAACAGGCGTTTGAACAGTGCGACGTGCTGCTGACGCCGACCGCGCCGTCCTCGGCTTTTGCGCTGGGCGAAAAGAAAGCCGATCCGCTGGAAATGTATCTGAACGATGTTTTCACGGTCCCGGCCAGCCTTGCGGGCCTGCCTGCCATGGCGGTGCCCTGCGGTCTCGATAGCGGCGGTCTGCCGCTCGGGCTTCAGATCATCGGCAAGGCGCTGGACGAGCAGGGCGTGCTCAACGCAGCGCTGGCGCTGGAAGAGCGTGCGGGCTTTGCCGCGCGGCCGGAGCAATGGTGGTGATTTCCAGGCCGCTTTCTCTTCGGTCTGTCAGCGGAGAGAGGCGGCCCGAAGGCCCATGCGGGCGTTCGTGGAAGGGCGGAGGCAAAATAAGCCTGCCTCCGTATAATCTTAATCATTCATGGTTTATGTCCGATTCGCGCGGAAACTCCGGTTCCGCTCGTCAGTCGGCCACCGGTGCATGCGCTATGGCCGGCTCGGTTTCTCTCGGTCTTCCGGAAAGGCGGAATGTTTAATTCCTCCAGCATCAGCAAATGGGTTCGTTCGGATGTCGCCTCGGAGGGTGTTCGCTTCGGCGTGACCGGTGTATTGAACACCTTCTGGTGCCTCGCAATATTATATGTGCTCAACCGCTATGCGGGGTGGCCGGTCTGGTTGTCGAGCTGGACAGGCTATGCGATCGCCACGGTTCACAGCTTTCTTCTGAACAAATACTGGACTTTCTCCCGGCGCCAGGGTGGCGATGCGTCGGTTCAGTTTGCGTCTTTCGTGGCGCTCAATGTCGTCGGTTCCATAGTGTTCAGCGCGATCGTCAGTATTTCGGCGCCGGTACTGGGGTTGACTTGGTCAGCTATCCTCGGCACCTGTTGCACGACTATCCTCAATTTCGCAGTAACGCGGGCCTTCATATTCCGGGGGACCTATCCTTGAACGCCTATGCCAAGCCGGAGGGCGCGCGTCCGCTGATCAGTCTGGTCGTGCCTGTCTATAATGAGGAAGAGGCGATTCCCATTTTCATCGGCGCGATGCGGCCGGTGCTCGATTCCGTGGACGAGAATTGGGAGATTATTTTCGTCAATGACGGCAGCCGTGATACGACGATCGATGTGCTGAGGGCCGCCAGCGTCGCCGATGGCCGGATCAAGGTGGTCGATTTTTCGCGCAATTTCGGCAAGGAAGTGGCGCTGACCGCCGGGATCGACCATGCATCGGGGGCGGCGGTCGTTCCGATCGATGTCGATTTGCAGGATCCGCCCGAACTCATACCGCAAATGGTCGAAAAATGGCGCGAAGGCTATGAGGTCGTTCTTGCCGCACGCAGTGACCGGTCCAGCGACAGCTGGGCGAAACGGGTCAGCGCCGGGATGTTCTACAAGGTGATGAACCGGATGTCGTCGGTGCCATTGCCGTCCAATGTCGGCGATTTCCGCCTGATGGACCGATGCGTGGTCGATATTTTGCGGCAATATCCCGAACGGCAGCGGTTCATGAAGGGGCTGTTCGCCAGCCTTGGGTTCCGGCAGGCGACTGTCGAGTATGTGCGACCGACGCGCAGTGCGGGTGAAACCAAATTCCGGCCTGTCCGTCTCTGGACTCTGGCTCTGGAAGGGATCGTGTCCTTTTCGACCGCTCCGCTCAAGATCTGGACCTATATCGGCATTGTCTGCGCCAGCTTTGCTGTCTTCTATATGGCGTGGATCATCATGAAGACCCTCTTCATGGGTGTCGACATGCCGGGCTATGCGTCGCTGATGTCGGTGATCCTGTTCATGAACGGCCTGATTCTGACCGGCATGGGGGTGATTGCCGAATATATTGCGCGGATCTTCAATGAAGTGAAGGGCAGGCCCCTTTATATCGTTCGGGAACGAATCGGTTCCTTCGATGACGATATGACGGCCCCGGGACATACCGCGGGCCGTGTCCTTTGATTGACGAGGCGGATGGAAGCCGATGATCGACGGTGGTGAAGTGGACCGGGCGACCGGCTGGGCAGGCGTCGGGGGGGATGATCGGGCGACGCCATGCTGGCTCGTTCCTTTGCTCTGCGCGCTGGCCTTGTTGCTGCCCTTGCTGGTCACACCGATATTGCCGCTGATCGATTATTATAATCACATCGCCCGCTATTTCGTGCTGTCCCATGTCGATGGCGATCCGGCGCTGGCCGCCAACTATGTCAAGGCGTGGGCGTTATTACCGAATCTCGGGCTGGATGTGCTGGCGACGCCGCTGCTCGCGGTGGTGCCGCCGTTGCTGGCGGCCAAGCTGATTCTCGGTGCGATCCTGCTGATCGAGTTCACCGGTGTGCTGTTTCTCGCTTCGGCGCTGAATCGCCGACCCGGCGCGCTGACGTCGTTGCTGCTGCTCGGCCTGCTGTACAGCTTCATCCTCAACTGGGGGTTCAGCAATTTCCTGCTGGGGCTGGGCCTCGTCTTCTGGACATTGGGGTTGTGGGTCCGGCTGCGGTCGCGGCCTTTGCTGGCGACGCTCGTCTGTTCGGTCGCGGCGCTCGGCATTTTCTTCTGCCATGGCTTCGCCTTCGCTCTGTACGGGATGCTGCTGGGGGCGATGGAACTGGGGCGGCTGCTGGAACGGCGGTCGCTGACCGATCCTGTTCTGGTGGTGAAAACAGGCGCATTGCTGGCGATACAGGCGGTGCTGCCGGCCCTGCTGTTTCTCCAGACATCGACATCGCGGGTTAGTGGTGGGGCAACCGCCGGCGGCATTGAAAAGCATCTGAAGAACGGATCGCTGGACGAGCGGTTGATCAGCGAATTCTGGTATCGGCTGGAAACGATCGTGCGGGTGGCGGAAAGCCCTTATCCCATTCTCGACATCCTGACCTTCTGTCTGGTGGTGGGGCTGGTGGCGTGGGCGTTGTGGCGCGGGCATATGCGGCTCCACATCTGGCTTGTCCCGGCGGTGCTGCTGTTTGGGCTGTTGTGCGTGGTGACGCCGCCGAGCCTGTTCGGTGTCGGCTATGTGTCGGACCGCATTCCGCTGGTGCTGGCGCTGGTGGTGGTTGCCGGCCTGTCGATCACCCGGCCCCGCTCGCGGGAGGCGCGGCTGATCCTTGCCGTCGTGGCGCTGGTCGGTGTGGTGCGGATCGGTGCGATGATGACGGGCTGGGCCGGTTATACCGGGCAATTTACGCGGTTTCAGGCGGTGACCGCCGTGGTGCCGCGCGGAGCATTGCTCGCTGACGTGCCGATTTACGGCACCAAGCGTCGGGATAATTATCTTCCGCGCTGTTCCATGTATCGCCCGCTGCTGTTGCCGTTGCGGGGGGTGATGGTGCCGCTGTTCGCCTTTGAATCGCAACAGCCCTTGCGCCTGACCGGCAAGCTGGCCGAGGCGCAGGTCGCTCGTGTCGAAGCCACCATTCCCCATGCCAAGGGTGAGCGAGGCTATGATGATGATCAGGTCGCGGCCATCGCCCGGGCCGGTCTGTTCCGCTATATCTTCATCTGCGGACGCGATCAGCTGACCCGCCCGTTGCCCGCCAATGTCCGGGTGGTGAGCGAGTCGGGCAATATGGCGGTGCTGCGGATCAATTGACCGGACGGAAATTGATCGGAACGATGCCCCACCGGGCACGAGAGCATATTGAAAAAGGGGGCTGCTGGTGGCATGGGCCGAGCCATGACGGAAAGCACATATCGCATTCAGGGCGCAACCGGTGATTGGGAGGTCGTGATCGGCCTCGAAGTTCATGCGCAGGTGGTGAGCAAGGCCAAGCTGTTCTCGGGCGCGGCAACCGCCTTCGGCGCGGAGCCGAATACGCAGGTCAGCCTTGTCGATGCCGCAATGCCGGGCATGTTGCCGGTGCCGAACCGGGAATGCATCCGCCAGGCGGTGCGTACCGGCATGGCGATCAATGCACAGATCAACAAATGGTCGCGTTTCGACCGCAAAAATTATTTCTATGCGGATCTGCCGCAGGGTTACCAGATTTCGCAGCTTTATCATCCGCTTGTCGGTGAGGGCGAGATCGAGATCACGCTCGATGAAAAAGACCCCGACAGCGCAACCAAGACGATCGGTATCGAGCGCATCCATGTCGAGCAGGATGCAGGTAAGCTGATGCACGATCAGCATCCGACGCGCAGCTATGTCGATCTCAACCGTTCCGGTGTTGCGCTGATGGAAATCGTCAGCCGTCCGGACATGCGCTCTCCGGCCGAAGCAGGTGCCTATCTGCGCAAGCTGCGCACCATTTTGCGCTATGTCGGCTCGTGCGACGGCAATATGGAAGAAGGCTCGATGCGCGCGGACGTCAATGTTTCCGTGCGTAAGCCGGGCGGCGAGCTGGGTACGCGCACCGAGACCAAGAACGTCAATTCGGTTCGCTTCGTGATGGCGGCGATCGAGATGGAGGCGAATCGGCAGGTCGACGTGCTCGAAGCCGGCGGGAAGATCGTGCAGGAAACCCGCCTGTTCGACCCCGACAAGATGGAAACGCGCTCCATGCGGTCGAAGGAAGACGCGCATGATTATCGCTATTTCCCGGATCCGGACCTGTTGCCGCTGGAACTGGACGATGCGTTTCTCGAGGAATGCCGCCAGTCCCTGCCCGAGCTGCCGGATGCGAAACGGAAGCGCTATGAGGAAGGGCTGGGCCTTTCCGCCTATAATGCGGCTGGCCTGACCGCCGAGGCGGAAACCGCACGCTGGTTCGAGGCGCTGCTGGCCGAAGGCGCACGCATCCAGAAGAAGAGCGAGGGCGAGGTTGCCAAGGCAAGCGCCAACTGGCTGCTGTCCGAGTTGTTCGGCGCGCTCAATCGTCTGGGCAAGTCGCTCGACGAAAGCCCGGTCAATCCGGAGCAGGCGGCGGAATTGCTGGCGCTTGTCGCTGATGGCACCATTTCCGGCACCATCGCCAAGCAGGTGTTCGAGATCATGCTCGAAACCGGCGATGCGGCGGGCAAGATCGTCGAGGAGAAGGGCCTGAAGCAGACCAGCGACACCGGCGCGATCGAAGCGGTGGTGGCAAAGGTGCTGGCCGATAATGCGGACAAGGTCGCGCAATATAAGGGCGGCAAGGAAGCGCTGTTCGGTTTCTTCGTCGGCCAGACGATGAAGGCGATGCAGGGCAAGGCCAATCCGCAGGTGGTGAACGAATTGCTGAAGAAGGCGCTGGGCTGAGCGGCCTCGGGTGCCGATTCGATCGATTCTTGACATCATCCTGCCGATCTTCCTGCTCATCGGCGCGGGATATGGGATCGGCCGGGCGCGGATTTTTTCGCCTGAGCAGATAAAGGGGTTTGCTCGCTTCGTCCTGCTGGTGGCGTTGCCCGCGCTGATCTTTCATTCGCTTGCGACCAGCCCGGTGCAGGCGATTTTCCAGCCACGTTTTCTGCTCGTCTATGGGATGGCCTCCTTAGCCTCCTTTCTGTGCGGATATATGTGGTTCCGCATGCGGGGGCGGAAATCGGGGGCTGTTTCGGCCGTTCGCGCTATGGGGATGAGCTGTTCCAATTCGGCTTTCATTGCCCTGCCGATGATGGTGCAGATATTCGGTCCCGCCGGGGTGCGGCCGATTGCGCTCAGCATGATCGTCGAAAATATCCTGATATTGCCGCTCACCTTCATGCTGGTCGAGGCTGGTCTGGGGAAGCATGAAAGCGTGGCGCAGGCGGTCAGGGAAGTCGCTGTCGGGCTGATGCGCTCGTCCCTGCTGATCGCGATCGTTATGGGCGGCCTGTTTTGCCTGTTTTCGCTGTCTCTGCCGACTCCGGTGGACAAGGCAGTGACGATATTGGCCGGGGCTTCGGCACCGCTGGCGCTGATGGCGATCGGGGCGGGGCTGGCGGGCGTGGCCCTGCGGGGGCGGATCAACAGCATTGCGACCATTTCCTTCGGCAAGCTGATCGTCCATCCGCTGATGGCGGTGCTGCTACTCTCCTTTTTCCCGATCGGCGACCCGCTGTTCCGGGTTTCGTTGCTGTTGCTGGCGGCCATGCCGATGGCCAGCATCTTTCCCCTGATGGCCGTGCGCAGCGATGATGTTGAAACCTGCAGTGCGGCGCTGCTGCTGGCAACCACCCTGTCCTTTTTCACGTTGATGATTGCGCTTGCGGTGCTTCATCCGGTCCCCTGACGGGGGCTGTGGTCCGATGGGCTTGTGATAAGAGGGGGATGGCGGCTTTTGGCCGTTGCGGCTCTGTGCCCGCTAACCCTTGCCCTTTTCTTCCCCTTGTTCTATGCCGCGCCGACCGGCGACCGATGCGGGCGTGGCGAAACTGGTAGACGCGCCAGATTTAGGTTCTGGTATCGCAAGATGTGGGGGTTCGAGTCCCTTCGCCCGCACCAGTAAGTCAGCCCTTATCGGACGGCCTTCGTTCGCGAAGGTTTTGGCCAGACGGAATTCCGAGAGATCTAGAAAGCGTTGAGTAGAAAAAGATGCAGACTGTCGAGACGTTGAACGAGGGCCTGAAGCGCGCCTACACCCTGACGATCCCCGCCAAGGACATCGACGCTCGCGTCGATAAGGAGGTGGAATCCATCGCCCCGCAGGTTCGCATGCCCGGCTTCCGCCCCGGCAAGGTGCCCGCCAATCTTGTCCGCAAGATGCACGGCGAGCGGTTGCAGGCCGATGCGCTCAACAACAGCATCCAGGAAGGCGTGCAGAAGCTGCTGGCCGATAATAAGCTGCGTCCGGCGATGCAGCCTGCGGTCGAACTGGACGAGGGCTTCGAATTCGGCAAGGATGCCGAGGTCAAGGTTTCGCTCGAAGTGCTGCCGGAAATTCCGGCACCTTCGGTTGAAGGGCTGGTGCTGGAGCGTCTGACGGTCGAGGCCGATGAGGCGGCGCTGGACGAAGCGGTAGGTCGTATCGCCGCGCAGCAGAACAGCTATGAAGCCTATGCCGACAGCCACAAGGCGAAGACCGGCGATATCGTCGTCATGGATTTCGCCGGCAAGGTCGACGGCGTCGCGTTCGATGGCGGCACCGGCGAAGGCATGAAGATCGAAATCGGTTCGGGCAACCTGATTCCCGGTTTCGAGGATCAGCTGGTCGGCGTGAAGACCGGCGACGAGAAGATCGTCACCGTGACCTTCCCCGAAGATTATGGCGTCGATACGCTGAAGGGCAAGGAAGCGACCTTCGATATCAAGGTCACGGCGGTGCTCAACAAGGAAAAGCCCAAGGCCGACGATGATTTCGCCAAGGCCATGGGGCTGGAAGGCATTGAGCAGCTGCGTGACCTGATGAAGGGTCAGATCGAGCAGGAGCTGAACGGCCTTACCCGCACCCATATGAAGCGCAAGCTGCTCGATCAGCTCGCCGCTGCGCATGATTTCGACGTGCCGCCCTCGATGGTCGATGCCGAGTTCCAGCAGATCTGGGCGCAGCTTGAGCATGAAGCCAATCATGAGGAAGATCCGGCGGCGGCTATGGCCGAGCTGGAAGCGGAGAAGGACGATTATCGCGGCATCGCGGTGCGTCGCGTTCGCCTCGGTCTGCTGCTCTCCGAAATCGGTCAGGCCAATGGCGTGGAGGTCAGCAGCCAGGAAATGCAGCGCCTCGTGATGCAGGCGGCGCAGCAATATCGCCCCGAGGATCGTCAGCGCTTCGTCCAGTATATCCAGAATGAGCCGATGGCCGCCGCTCAGCTGCGCGCCCCGCTCTATGAGGACAAGGTTGTCGACTTCCTGTTCGAAAAGGCGGAGATCACCGATCGCGCCGTGACCCGCGAGGAACTGGAAGCGGCGATCGAGGCAGAGGATGGCGAGCCCAAGGGCCATGTCCATGGCCCGGATTGCGACCATGACCATGATCATGAAGCCAAGCCGGCCAAGAAGCCCGCAGCCAAGAAAGCCGCAGCGAAAAAGGCCGAAGGTGAGGAGGTTGCCGCCGAAGTAGCGGAAGAAGCCAAGCCTGCGGCGAAGAAGGCTCCGGCTAAGAAGGCACCCGCCAAAAAGGCAGCGGCCGACGATGCCGCGGGTGACACGGCGGAAGCCAAGCCCGCAGCGAAGAAGGCTCCGGCGAAAAAGGCCGCAGCCAAGGCCGAATAAACAGGTTACGTCATCGCATGACGAAATAGAGTGGCCGGGAAGAGAGCAATCTCTTTCCGGCCATGGTTTATGGTGTTGGCAGCGCGGACATTTCGTGGGTAACGATGGACGCAACGGTGATTTCCGGATTTGGGGGCTTGGTCGATGATCGAAACGCATGCGCATGACATTTCCGGCCGCCGGGATTTGAGAGTTGCGGTGTTGCTGCCCTGCTACAATGAGGAGGCGGCGATCGCGCAGACGGTTGCTGCCTTTCGTGAAGCGCTGCCTTCCGCTGCCATTTATGTTTACGATAATAACAGCAGCGACCGCACGGTGGAGTTTGCTCGTGCCGCTGGTGCGATCGTCGGGCGGGAACGGATGCAGGGCAAGGGCGCGGTGGTGCGCCGCATGTTCGCCGATGTGGAGGCCGATATCTATGTAATGGCGGACGGCGACGCGACCTATGATGCCAAGGCTGCGCCGGCAATGATCGCGGCTTTGGTGGAGGAGCAGCTCGATATGGTCGTCGGGGCCCGCCAGTCGGAGGTCGAAGCGGCCTATCGACGTGGGCATGTGCTGGGCAATCGTCTGCTGACCGGCCTGCTGGCGCGTATGTTCGGCCGTAGCTTCAGCGACATATTATCCGGGTACAGGGTTTTTTCCCGTCGTTTCGTCAAGAGTTTCCCGGTGCTTTCCGCCGGTTTCGAGATCGAGACGGAGATCAGTGTCCATGCATTGGAACTGGTGATGCCGGTGTCGGAACAGGTGACGCGTTATGCCGCCCGGCCGGAGGGATCGACGTCGAAGCTGTCCACCTATCGGGACGGATGGCGCATCCTGCGGACGATGGTGAACCTTTACCGTTCGGAACGGCCGGTTCTTTTTTACGGCGTGCTGGCCGGGTTACTGGCGCTGGTTGCGCTGATCCTCGCCGTCCCGCTGATCGTCACTTTTGTTCAGACCGGATTGGTGCCGCGTTTCCCGACGGCGATACTGATCATGGGACTGCTGACCATCGCCACTTTGTGCATATTTGCCGGTCTTATTCTGGATACCGTCACCAAGGGGCGGCGCGAAATGAAGCGGCTGGCCTATCTTGCTTTTCCGGCGCCGGGAGCAGGAGGCCTGGGCGTTTTCAAGTCAGGTGGGATCGGCTGACGGCGGACAACAAGTAAGAAAAATGAAAAGGGCTTGATCCGTTCCAATTCAATCGGATCCAGCATCTGGCGGCAGAGTCCTTTGCGGGGCTGCTCAAAGCCGCCGCCTTGGTCCGGGGCATGGCCCCGCCATGATCGTGAATTCAGAGGGTGTGTGGCCTGCCTCGCGTCACTGGGCCGGGGTACGCCGTACCCATGACGGGATCCGGCTGATCCACTCGCACCCCAGGAACAGCAACGCCGCATAGACGATGTAGCGATAGCGTGACACTGGCTGCGTAATGATATAGGGCAGCGACGGCACGAGCGTGACTATTGCCACATAGAGCCATGGGCCGCGCCAGAGCAGCAATGCGGAAAGAGCTCCGACCAGCCCGCAGAAGGAAATTGCCCAGAGCAAGGCCGTTTTTGCCATCGTGGCCTTGCTGGTCTGTCCATAAATGGACCATTGCCAGGCGGGTGGGAAATAAAATTGTTTCAGGTGGCGGATGCAGAGGCGTGCAAAATCGCCGGGATGGGAGGCGATCCAGGCTTTCGCTTCCTGACCAAGGCGTTCGGCATAGGCGCGTTCGCCTCCTGCGGCCTGCATTTTCTCAAAAGCGCCGCCATTTTCAAGAGGATGGATTTCGGAAAGGCGCGCCCGGAAAACGGCGGCGTTATCCCGGTCGCTGACGGCCGCGGGATGATTGGCCAGAGCCAGCTCCAACCCGAAATTGCTGCGGAGGGGGATGAACTGGTGAAAGGCCTGATAGTTGCGAACGGTCCAGGGGGTGAGCACGGCCACCAATGCCGCTGTCGCAATGGCGGCCGTTGCGGGCCATCGGGCGAGGGGCAGGCGCCGTATCGCCCATATGATCGTACAGATATAGAGAGCCAGGCCCAGTGCGGGGCTGAGGAAGAACAGCAGTGCGGCCAGCAGGGACGTGAGGGCGATTCGCGGATAGCTGACCATTTGCGCGCGGTCGGCCTGTATGACCAGAAGGAGCGTTGCAGCGGTGAGCGCCATGGCGACGGCCCCCTCCCAGATGCGGAAAGTGATGCTTTCCGTCTGGAGATTGACTGGAAGAAGGCAGAACAGGGCGAGCGCCGTCAGGCGGGCGCGGCGGCTACCGCCCAGAAGGCCGAAAATATGATAGAACAGGGCGGCTGACAGTAAGGCTGCGCCGATGGACATCGTCATCAGGATCAGTTCTGAGGGAACCGACCGGATGCCGAACAGCCGATACAGAAAGCCGGCGATCATGGGCAGGAGCGGATTGAGATGGGCGGTCAGGCCACTGCCTTTGGCGAATACATCCGCAATCTCGCCGGTCCGGGCAAAGGCGATGGCGGTATTGGCTGCTTCTCCCTGAGCGAAGCCGAGATGCCCCCGCGCGATCAGCCAGGCCACCCGTTCCATTGCGCCCAGTATCAGAAACAGTGCGGGCCAGCGCCAGTCACGATCATTGAGCCAGGCGCCGATATGTCGCAACAGCATGGTTTTGTCCCAATGGCGCCGATAGTGGACCGAAACCCTAGGGGGCTTTTCCGCCTTTTGACAAGGTCTTTTGTTCTTCCCTATTGAAACCCCGGCCTGGCTGTCCGATGTAGGCCCGGATAATCCGAAACGTCTGAAAGAGCATCATGCACAACAGCAATTTCGACCCCATGGCCGCCCTCGTCCCGGTCGTCATCGAGCAATCCAACCGCGGTGAACGCAGTTTCGACATTTATTCCCGTCTGTTGCGGGAACGGATCATCTTCGTGACCGGGCAGATCGAAGATCATATGGCGTCGGTGATCGTCGCCCAGTTGCTGTTCCTCGAATCGGAAAATCCGAAAAAGCCGATTTCCATGTACATCAACTCGCCGGGCGGCGTCGTCACGGCGGGTCTCGCGATTTACGATACCATGCAATATATCCGCCCGCAGGTTTCGACCGTGTGCATCGGTCAGGCCGCATCGATGGGCAGCTTCCTGCTCGCGGCGGGCGAACCGGGAATGCGTTTCGCCACTACCAACGCCCGTATCATGGTGCATCAGCCCTCCGGCGGGGCACAGGGCATGGCTTCGGATATCGAGATTCAGGCCAAGGAAATCCTGCGGATTCGTGCGCGGATGAACAATCTTTATTGCAAGTTCACCGGCCAGCCGCTGGAAAAAATCGAAGCTGCGATGGATCGCGATACCTTCCTCGAAGCCGAGGAAGCCAAGGCGTTCGGCCTTGTCGATCAGGTCTATGGCGCACGTCCGGTTCCGGCGGAATCGGAAGAAGCATAAGCCTCCGTTAAGGGGGAGAAGGCTATTCTCCCCCTTGTGAAAGAGGGAAAGCGCGGTCTAGGATGGCCGCATTATATGTTCGGCCGGGAAGGATCGCCATTTGTGATCCGGGCCGGGCAAGGAAAGAACAGGAATGACCAAGCTGACCGGTTCCGATTCGAAAAGCACCCTTTATTGCTCCTTTTGCGGCAAGTCACAGCATGAGGTGCGCAAGCTGATCGCCGGACCGACCGTTTTCATCTGCGACGAGTGCGTGGAGCTGTGCAACGACATCATTCGCGAGGAGACCAAGAGCGGTCTTGTCGGCAAGAAGGATGGGGGCGTGCCCACACCGCAGGAAATCTGCGACGTGCTCGACGATTATGTGATCGGGCAGGCGCGGGCGAAGCGCGTGCTGTCGGTCGCGGTCCATAACCATTATAAGCGCCTCAACCACGGCACCAAGACGGGCGAGGTTGAACTTGCCAAGTCCAACATTCTGCTGGTCGGACCGACCGGCTGCGGTAAGACGTTGCTGGCGCAGACGCTGGCCAAGACCTTCGATGTGCCCTTCACCATGGCCGATGCGACGACGCTGACCGAGGCGGGGTATGTCGGTGAGGATGTCGAGAACATCATCCTGAAACTGTTGCAGGCCAGCGACTATAATGTCGAAAAGGCGCAGCGCGGCATCGTCTATATCGACGAGATCGACAAGATCAGCCGCAAGGCCGAAAACCCGTCCATCACTCGCGACGTGTCGGGCGAGGGTGTGCAGCAGGCGTTGCTCAAGCTGATGGAAGGCACCACGGCCTCCGTTCCACCGCAGGGTGGACGCAAGCACCCGCAGCAGGAATTCCTGCAGGTGGACACGACCAACATCCTGTTCATCTGCGGCGGGGCGTTCGCGGGGCTGGAGAAGATCATCGGAGATCGTCTGGAGGCGAAGTCCATCGGTTTCGGCGCGCATGTCGCCGCGCCGGAGGAACGCCGCACCGGCGAACTGCTGCGCCAGAGCGAGCCTGAGGATTTGCTGAAATTCGGCCTGATTCCCGAATTTGTCGGTCGTTTGCCGGTTATCGCCACGCTGGAGGATCTCGATGTCCCCGCGCTGGTGAAGATTCTGGTCGAGCCGAAAAATGCGCTGGTGAAACAGTATCGCAAGCTGTTCGAGATGGAGGAGGTGGACCTCACCTTCACCGACGACGCGCTGACCGCGATCGCGAAGAGGGCGATCGAGCGCAAGACCGGTGCCCGTGGCCTGCGTTCGATCATCGAGGCGATCCTGCTCGATACCATGTTCGATCTGCCCTCGATGAAGGGCGTGAGCGAAGTGGTGGTCGACAAGGATGTCGTTGACGGGCGCAAGGAGCCGGTGCGCGTCTTCACTGAAAAGGACAAAAAGGCCGAAGACGCGGCCTGATTTCGCCAGTTTACGGAGCGGGTGTCGGCGAGGTAGCTCGTTCGGCCCCCATTCCGGTTCCGCGCGGAGAAGAAGGCATGGCCCGCTTTTGCGGGTCAGGCCGCGAAGGATGGTGTTGGTTTTACCGGCGGCATCTGATGGGCGGCGCAGCTTTCGCAATTGGCGGTGACGCGGTGGCTGAATTCGGCGGAGGCCGCGCGAAGATTTTTGAGCATGGCTTCGACCGTGCCGAATCCCTGTTCCAGATCGTCGATTTCACTGGCGACCACTTCTGTGTCGCGATGAATGGTGGCGACCGTTCCCGACATCGAATCGGCCGCCAGCGCGGTTTCGTCGACTGCCGCGGTAATCATCGTCACCGTCTGCGCCTGCTGTTCCATCGCCTCGCGAATGCGCTCGGAGCTTTCCTGTACATCGCTGACCGTATCGCGGATGCGCTGATTGGTATCGACCGACTGGCGGGTTGAATGCTGGATCGCGGCAATTTTGCCGGCAATATCGTCGGTGGCGCGGGCCGTCTGGCTGGCCAGAGATTTCACCTCCTGCGCGACAACGGCGAAGCCGCGCCCGGCGTCACCGGCGCGCGCCGCTTCGATCGTGGCATTGAGGGCGAGCAGGTTGGTCTGCCCGGCAATATCGCGGATCAGGCCGAGAATCGATTCGATCGCCTGCGCATGGTCGGACAGGGTGGCCGACATCGAAACCGCCTCCCCCGCCTGAATCGAGGCGCGTTGCGCGACCTCTGCTGAATTTTCAACCTGTGTTCGGGTTTCCTCGATCGCACGGATCAGACCGGCGGAAATATGGGCCGCCTCCCGCATCGCCAGCGCGGATTGTTCTGCGGCGGCGGCCACTTCCGATACTTTGTCGAGCATGCCGCGCGTCGCGTCGGATGCATGTTTGGCCTGATCGCGCAGCCCTTCGCCGAAGGTCGAGGCATCGCCGACTTCGCTGGCGATGCGTTGTTCGAACAATTCACTGTTGCGCTTGCGTTCCTCTATATCGGCGTTGCTGTTCTCTGCCGTGACGGCAGAAAACATCACCTCCGCTTCGATCATCGCCATGCGCATCATCGCCCGCATCAGGCGGCAGCGCAGCCCTTCATCCTCCATCGCGCAGCGTCCGATGATCTGGGCAATTGCCTCATTGGCGCTGTTGGCGGCGATCAGGACCGCGCGGAATGCGACATTATGCTTACGGGCATGGCGAATGCAGTTGACGACCGATCTCGTCCATTCGGAAGAGCCGAACGAGGTGAATTTTAATTTGAGATAGCGCCCTATTTCCGCATGCAGGGCGGTTAGCGCTTCGGAGGAAAGGCGCGTATCGAGCCCGCTGCTCACACTGTACAGGGCAAAGAAATTATCCACCGGGGAAGGGTCGCCCTCGATTAGCGACCATATTTCTCCGGCGGTTGCGGGCAGGTCTCCGCGAGGATCGAAATCGGCCAGGCGTTCCCGCATGTCGACAATTTCTTCCCTGACCAGATCGATCGGCATGCCTGTTTCCGTCTTCGCTTGCGCACAATATCCCGTCGCAACGCTTAGAGCAGGATGGTTAATATTGGATTATAGACCTTCATCAAGGTCCAAAAATCGCCTTTGGAGCCTCGATCGCCGCTATCATGATTTGCGTGCGGCAGACCCACGCGCTAAAGGGGGCCGATTCAGGTTCAACCAGGGGATTGTGACCAGCATGGCTCACGCACAGGAACGGCCTAAGAGCAGGCCCTTGTCACCGCATCTTTCCATATGGCGCTGGGGGCCGCACATGGCGGCTTCCATTTTGCACCGCATTACCGGCGACGGTCTTGCCATTGTCGGCGCGCTGGGTCTGGTCTGGTGGCTGGTGGCGGCGGCTTCCGGGCCAGAATATTATGATTATTTCCTGGGCTGGGCCGGGTCCCCGATCGGATATTTCATCATGATCGGTCTTAGCTGGGCTTTTTTCCAGCACCTCTTTTCCGGGCTGCGCCATTTCGTGCTCGATACGGGAGCCGGTTATGAACTGACTGGCAACAGGAAATGGTCGCTGATCGTTTTCGCATTGGCGATTCTCGCCACCGCCGCTCTGTGGCTCTGGATCTTCGCGGGGAAACTCTGATGGGTAACGGAACCTCTATTGGCCGCGTGCGCGGTCTCGGCTCGGCCAAGTCGGGCACCCATCACTGGATCGTGCAGCGTTTCACCGCGGTCGGCAATCTGTTGCTGGTCCTGTGGCTGCTCTTCTCGATCCTGCAGATGCCCGGCCTCGATTATGCCAGCGTCACCGCATGGTTGGCCCAGCCGCTGGTCGCGGTGCCGATGATGCTGATGCTGGTCAGCGTCTTCTGGCATCTGAAACTCGGCCTGCAGGTGCTGATCGAGGACTATGTCCATGATGACGGCCTCAAATTCTTCGCGGTCCTGATCCTCAACTTCTATGCCATTGGCGGGGCCGCGCTCGGCATCTTCGCCATCGCCAAAATCGCATTCACGGGGGGCGCCGCAGCATGACCGAAGCCTATAAGATCATCGATCACAGCTACGACACGGTTGTCGTCGGCGCCGGTGGTTCGGGTCTGCGTGCGACCATGGGCAGCGCCGAAGCAGGCCTGAAGACCGCCTGCATCACCAAGCTGTTCCCGACGCGCAGCCACACGGTCGCGGCGCAGGGCGGCATCGCGGCCTCGTTGCAGAACAACACACCCGATCACTGGACCTGGCACATGTACGACACCGTCAAGGGGTCGGACTGGCTGGGCGATCAGGACGCGATCGAATATATGGTACGCGAGGCGCCCGCCGCCGTTTACGAGCTGGAACATGCGGGCGTGCCGTTCAGCCGCAACCCGGACGGCACCATTTATCAGCGTCCGTTCGGCGGCCACATGCAGAATATGGGCGATGGCCCGCCGGTGCAGCGCACCTGCGCCGCGGCCGACCGTACCGGCCATGCGATGCTGCATGCTCTCTATCAGCAGTCGCTGAAATATGCCGCTGACTTTTATGTCGAATATTTCGCGATCGACCTGATCATGGAAAATGGCGAATGCCGTGGCGTGATCGCGATCTGCATGGAGGATGGTTCCATCCACCGCTTCCGCAGCCATGCGGTGGTGCTGGCGACCGGCGGTTATGGTCGCGCCTATTTCTCCGCCACCTCGGCACATAGCTGCACCGGCGATGGCGGCGGCATGGTGCTGCGCGCGGGCCTGCCGCTGCAGGATCTCGAATTCGTGCAGTTCCACCCGACCGGCATTTACGGCGCGGGCGTGCTCATCACCGAGGGCGCGCGCGGCGAAGGCGGCTATCTCACCAACTCCGAGGGGGAGCGCTTCATGGAGCGTTATGCTCCGTCGGCGAAGGATCTGGCCTCGCGCGACGTGGTTTCCCGTTCGATGGCGATGGAAATCCGCGAAGGCCGTGGTGTCGGGCCGAACAAGGATCATATCTACCTCCACCTCGATCATATCGATCCCAAGGTGCTGGCGGAGCGTCTGCCGGGCATCACCGAAAGCGGCAAGATCTTCGCGGGTGTCGACCTCACTCGTCAGCCGCTGCCGGTCTGTCCGACCGTCCATTATAATATGGGTGGCATCCCCTGTAACTATCATGGGCAGGTGGTGACCAAGGTCGGCGACGATCCGGAAGTGGTGGTGCCGGGCCTCTATGCGGTCGGTGAAGCGGCCTGCGTGTCGGTCCATGGCGCGAACCGCCTTGGCTCCAACTCACTGATCGACCTTGTTGTTTTCGGCCGCGCAACCGGCCTGCACCTCAAGGAATCGATCAAGCCGGGTACCGCGCACAAGCCGCTGCCGAAGGACAGCGCCGACCTCGCGCTCAGCCGTCTCGATCATTATCGCAATGCCAAGGGCGGCACGGCCACGGCGGATATCCGCCTCGACATGCAGCAGACGATGCAGAAGCACGCAGCCGTGTTCCGCGACAGCGCCCTGCTTTCCGAGGGCGTCGACATGATGCAGGCGGTCAACAAGCGTCTGCAGGATGTGTCGATCGCCGATCGCAGCCTGATCTGGAACACCGACCTCATCGAGACGCTGGAGCTCGACAATCTCATGGCGCAGGCCGTCTGCACCATGGTCGGCGCCGAGGCCCGCAAGGAATCGCGCGGCGCCCATGCGCATGAGGATTTCCCGACTCGCGATGACGCCAACTGGATGAAGCACACTGTCGCCTGGTTCGAAGGTTGGGGTGGCAATGGCGGCAAGGTGACGCTCGATTATCGTCCGGTGCATGATTATACGCTCACCGATGAGGTTGAGTATATCAAGCCGAAGGCGCGCGTATACTGAGCCTTTGAGCAATGGAATTTTCGGGAAGGGCGGTCCGCAAGGGCCGCCCTTTTCCATTGCAGTATCGGGTGCCTGCGCTGATTTTAGCAGGATGAGGCTGCCTCTTGACCCCCGTCCCGCCGCAGTGCAGCATGATGGTTATGGCGGCCGATCCCAAGCTTGACGCAACAATCTCGCAAAACCCCGATATCCGTTATCTCGGACGGCTACTGGGGCAGGTGATTCGCGCCTATGGCGGCGACAAGCTCTATCGCCAGACCGAATATATTCGGTCCGCCTCGGTGGACCGGGCGCGTGGCGTGGAAGGCGCGCATCTTGTCGATACCGGTATCGACGCGCTCAGCCTTGACGATACCCTGTCGTTCGTGCGCGGCTTCATGCTGTTTTCGATGCTCGCTAATCTGGCCGAGGATCGGCAGGCTGTCGGCGCGGACACGGAGGCCGGTTTCGCGGTTGCGGTCGCCGCGCTGGAACGGCACGGCATCGATCGGGACCGGATCATGGCGCTGCTCGACAAGGCGCTGATCGCCCCTGTGCTGACGGCCCATCCGACCGAGGTGCGTCGCAAGTCGATGATCGATCACAAGAACCGCATCGCCGATCTGATGCGGATGCGCGATAATGGCCAGATCGAGACCGATGCCGGTGAGCCGGTGGACGAGGCGATCATGCGCCAGATTGCGCTGCTGTGGCAGACGCGCCCGCTGCGGCGGGAGCGGCTTTATGTGCAGGACGAGATCGACAATGTCCTCACCTATTTTCGCGACGTGTTCCTGCCGGTGTTACCGGCTCTCTATGCCCGGTGGGAGCGGATATTGGGCGCACGGCCGTCCAGTTTCCTGCGCATCGGCAACTGGATCGGCGGGGATCGCGACGGCAACCCCTATGTGCAGGCCGACCAGCTTCGTTCGGTACTGGCGCGCGGCTGCGGCGTTGCGTTGCGCCATTATATGGATGGCGTGCACGCGCTGGGCGCAGAGCTTTCCATCTCGACCGAACTGGCGTTGGTTCCGCAGGAGGTGCTGGATCTCGCGGAAGCCAGCGGGGACACCTCGCCCAGTCGTATCGACGAGCCCTATCGCCGCGCCTTGTCCGGCATTTATGCGCGTCTTGCCGCGACCTATGAGCATCTGTGCGGCAAGGTGCCGCCGCGCCCCTCGGCACTGCATGGCGAGCCTTATGCGACGCCGGGCGATTTCCGCGCCGATCTCGTCACCATCGCGCAGGGGCTGGCCAAAGAGGGGGAAGGCGCGCTGGCGACCGGCGGCGCACTGGGGCGGGTCATTCGCGCGGTCGAGACCTTCGGTTTCCATCTGGCGACGCTCGACATGCGGCAGAACAGCGCCGTGCACGAACGGGTTGTTGCCGAATTGCTGAATCAGGCCGGGGTCGAAGCGGACTATCTCGCGCTCGACGAATATGCGCGGGTCGCGCTGTTGCGGCGGGAATTGTCGACCAACCGTCCGCTGGGGTCGCGCTTTACTGGCTATGGCGAGGAAACCGCGAGCGAGTTGGCGATCCTTGAGGCCGCCGCACAGGCCCATCGCGATTATGGCCCACAGTCCATCACCCAATATGTCATCAGCAAGGCCGAGAGCGTATCGGATATGCTGGAGGTCGCGGTATTGCTGAAGGAGGTCGGCCTCTGGCGTGTCGGCGGTAAGGGTGAGGCGCCCGCCTGCATGGTCATGCCGGTGCCGCTGTTCGAGACGATCGCCGACCTTGAGGCCGCGCCTGCCGTGATGCGTGACTGGTTCGCGCTGCCCGAAATCGGGGCGATGACGCGCGCGCGCGGCCATCAGGAAGTGATGATCGGCTATAGCGACAGCAACAAGGATGGCGGTTATCTCACCTCCACCTGGGGGCTGTATCAGGCAAGTGAGGCGCTGGCGCCGGTATTCGCGCAGGCGGGCGTCAACATGCAGCTCTTCCATGGCCGGGGCGGTGCGGTCGGGCGCGGCGGTGGGTCGGCCTTCGCCGCGATTCGCGCCCAGCCGTCGGTTTCGGTGCAGGGGCGCATCCGCATCACCGAGCAGGGTGAAGTCATCGCCGCCAAATATGGCACGCCCGATGTCGCGGCGACCAATCTGGAATCGATGACCAGCGCAACCCTGCTGGCGACGCTGGAGCCGCAGAGTCTCGGCAAGCAGGATGCGGCGCGTTTCTGTGTGGCGATGGAGCAGCTTTCCGGCGCGGCCTTCGCCGCCTATCGGGAGCTGGTTTACGATACGCCCGGTTTTCGCCAGTTCTTCCGTGAACTGACGCCGATACAGGAAATTGCGGGCCTCAAAATCGGGTCACGCCCGGCCAGCCGCACGAAAGGCGACCGGATCGAGGATTTGCGCGCTATACCCTGGGTGTTCAGCTGGGCGCAGGCGCGGGTCATGCTGCCGGGCTGGTATGGTGTCGGGCAGGCGCTGGCGCAGTTTCCGGACAAGGCATTGCTGGCCGACATGGCGCGGGTCTGGCCGTTTCTCACCTCGGCGCTGGGCAATATGGAAATGGTGCTGGCCAAGTCCGACCTCGGCATTGCCGAGCGCTATTTGCCGCTGGTGCAGGATCAGGAGGCGGGGCAGGCCATTTTCTCTCGCATCCGCGAAGGGTGGAGCCTCGCCCATGACGGGTTGCTGGCCGCGACCGGTCAGGCCCGCTTGCTGGAGGCCAATCCGGCGCTCGACCGTTCGATCCGGTTGCGTCTGCCCTATATCGAGCCGCTCAACCTGCTTCAGGTCGAGCTGCTGAAGCGGCACCGCGCCGGGGAGGATGATCCCCGTATCAAGGAAGGGATCGAATTGTCGATCAACGCGGTCGCGACGGCCCTGCGCAACAGCGGATAGGGCCGGACCTGTTTCCGTAATTCTGCCGGCATTGCGATGCCGGATATCGGTGTTTGGAAATGGATGGGGCAGGGGCGGTTTCTGCCAAGAAGGCGGCGCTGGACCCGAAGCGCTTCAATAGGGGTGTTCGCTCCCCCATCCGGCCGTTCCGGCAGTCTTTTTCGGGCGACACGGATGGGAGAGAGGCCGTTGCCCCCTTTTGGTCGGGGGCAACGGTAATGGTGATCAGAACTTCGCGACCACACCGGCCATCGGACGGTAGGAGGTGAAGTTGCCGAGCGTATCGACCTGCAGGCGCAGGCGGATATTGCTGGTTTCGCCCTTGCCCAGGCCGAAATCGACCGGGGAGAGTTCCGCGCCGATGCCATAGGTGGTGCCGTGATAATCCGGGCTGTCCTTGCCCAGCGCGGAGAAGTTGGTCCAGCGATAGCCCATCTTGCCGAAGATCAGGCTGTCCTTGCCGGCCTTCACGCCGGCGCGGCCGGCAAAGCCATATTCCCAGTCGACATCGCCGTTAATGCCCTTGGCGACATTGCCTTCAAGGCCCACGACGATCGGTCCGGCGATATTATAGTTCACACCGGCGACGCCCTCGACCAGCCAGCCATTATAACCGACGGGCGGGATGCCGGCTTCGCTGGTTTGGCTATCAAAATCGTCCCAGCCGCTCATGACACCGACATAGGGTTCGATCTTGCCTTGGGCGTGGGCGGCCATAGGAGCCAGCGACGCAGCGGCCATTACCGCGAAAAGCAGTTTTTTCATGTCTTTCGACCTCTTCAAATTTCCTGAAATCGCTCGGTTTGGACCCGGCGGCTGGCGGCCATCTCCCTGTGCAGGTGACCGCCTGAGCAAGGGTGAAATGCTCGAATGCAGATTACAGTTTCATGAATGAGGGGTAAATCTGGAAAGAAGCTGAAACTGCGATAATAATGCAACGGTTTCTGAACGCTGGATTAAGCGAAGTCAGGGGTTGCCTTTATTTGGACATAAAAAAGGCCGGTTATGGTACCGGCCTTTTTCTGTGCTTATGAATTGTTTCAATTCAGAAACATGATTTGGATATTATTGTGAATCAGGCGACGCTTGCCTTGATGATCTTGCCCGGAGTCGCCGGCGGTTCGCCCTTGGGCAGCGCATCGACATATTCCATGCCGCTTTCTACCACGCCCCACACCGTATATTGACGGTCAAGGAAGGTGGCGTCGTCGAAGCAGATGAAGAACTGGCTGTTGGCGCTGTTGGGGTTCATGGCGCGGGCCATGGAGCAGACGCCGCGCACATGCGGTTCGGCGTTGAATTCGGCCTTGATGTCGGGAAGATCCGACCCGCCCATGCCGGTGCCGGTCGGGTCGCCGCCCTGTGCCATGAAGCCGGGGATGACACGGTGAAAGACAACGCCGTCATAAAAGCCCTGCTTTGCCAGCGTCGTGATCCGTTCGACATGGCCCGGCGCGAGGTCGGGGCGCAGGCGGATGACGACATCGCCCCCGCTATCGAGGGTCAGGGTAAGTGTTTCGTCGGCCATATCCTTGTCTCCCGGGGGCAGCCTTTGTGAAAGATGGGGCTGATATAGGCGCTGCCGCCATATTTGAAAGGCGGAATATCGCGGCCTGTCTTCCCTTTTGGTGGAGAAACGCCATTGCAATTCCCCTGCTCATGGGCGAAAGCAGCGGCATGATCGAAGGGCAGGCAACAGAAGGGGGCGCTGATGAACCAGACCGAAGCGTCCGTTGCACCCGATTTTCCGCCCGAACCGCAGCCGATTGACGAAGGCTCGGTCGAATCCCGGCATGATGAGGACGACCGGCTGAAGCCCGAATATGTTTCCGCCGTTCGCGATGCGGTGGACGAGGACGATGCCGAGCGTGCGCGCGAACTGGTGTCGCCGCTGCATCCGGCCGACATTGCCGACCTGATCGAGCTGACGCCGACGGAAGAACGCGCCGATGTCGTTGCTGCGCTGGGCGATCTGGTCGGTGCCGAGGTGCTCTCGGAACTGAATGATTATGTTCGGGATGAGCTGATCGAGGCGTTGCGGCCGGAACAGCTTGCCGAGCTTGCTTCCGAACTCGATACTGACGACGCGGTCGCGATCATCGAGGATATGGAGGCGGCCGACCAGCAGGCGGTCCTCGACGCGATGGAGCCGGAAGATCGCGCCGCGATCGAGAGCGCGCTTTCCTATCCGGAGGAATCCGCCGGTCGCCTGATGCAGCGCGATCTGGTCGCGGTGCCGCCCCATATGAATGTGGGACAGGTGATCGACTATTTGCGCGACAATCACGCACTGCCTGCCGATTTCTGGGAAATTTTCGTGGTGGATGAAGCCCACCGGCCGATCGGCACCTGCCAGTTGAGCTGGGTGCTCACCTGTCCGCGTTCCATCCGGATCACCGATGTGATGCAGCGGGAGCAGACGCTGATCCCGGTCGATATGGATCAGGAAGAGGTCGCGCTGCGCTTTCAGAAATATGCGCTGATCTCCGCCGCCGTGGTGGATGGGGCCGGGCGGCTGGTCGGTATGATTACCGCCGACGACATATTGCACATCGTTCAGGAAGAGGCGGGCGAGGATATATTGCGCCTGTCCGGCGCCGGGGACGGCGACATTAACGAACCGATCCTCGAAAGTTACAAGGGCCGTGTCCGCTGGCTGCTGTCCAATCTGGTAACGGCGCTGGTCGCCTCCACCATCATCGGCATATTCGAAGGGACCATCCAGCAAATGGTTGCGCTCGCCACGCTGATGCCGATCGTCGCCGGGGTCGGCGGCAATGCGGGCAGCCAGACCATGGCGGTGACGGTGCGTGCGCTCGCCACCAACCAGATTACGGCATCCAACCGGTTGCGCACCATATGGCGCGAGATCCGCGTCGCCCTGCTCAACGGCGCCACGGTGGCGGCGGTGATCGGGGTCGGCGTGACATTGGTGTTCGGCAATATGGCACTGGGCGGAGTGATTGCCGCGGCGATGCTGACCAATATCGTCACCGCCGGGGTTGCAGGGGCGGCGATTCCACTGACGCTGGACCGGTTCGATGCCGACCCGGCGGTCGCTTCGTCGATCTTCGTGACGATGATTACCGACAGCATGGGCTTTCTCGCCTTTCTCGGGCTGGCGACGGCGGCGGGGTTGACGGGGTAGTTCCCTCTCTCCGTCATCAAGGGAGAGAGCCGCGAAAATGCCTTGAAAGCGCGCCGGGCCCGCGCCATTTCGGATCGATGCCGCTTCATATCACCAAGATCGCGTTCGGAAGCGATGGGCCTGAGGATTTGCGCCGCAGTCTGGAAGCCCATGCCGCAGAAGGCGTGGTGCACATGACCACCCGCTATTGCCCGAAACGGGTTGGGGAGATGGAAGGCGGTTCGCTCTACTGGATTCATGCCGGGGCGATCATCGGCCGCAGCCCGATCATCGGTTTCGAGGAAAATGGGCAGGGCCGCTACTGGCTGAAGATAGAGCCATGCCTGATCCCGGTCGCGCCAAGGGCGAAGCGAGCGCATCAGGGCTGGCGCTATCTGGAGGAAAAGGATGCTCCGCCCGATCTCGATGGTGGGGACGCGGGCGATGTGCTGCCGCCCGATCTGGCGCGCGAGCTGGGGCGGCTTGGGCTGGTGTGAGCAGGGGTGGTGGAGATCTTGTCGGTCTCGAAAATGGCTCGCCGTTCGTCCTTCTGTCCGTCAGGGCACGCCCTTCGAGTCCTCCATCCGCTTTTCCGCATACCATTGGCGCAGCATCGCGGCGGTGCAGCCGGTAAAGCCATAGCTGCCGTTGACCGAGCAACTGCCCGGTAACAGGGATCGGCCGGCGTCTTCCATCATCGATACCTGACTGCCCCAGCCGGGCCCGCCTTGCGGTTCCGGCTTTTCGCGCAGCTTCTTGGGGATGCGATAGCGCTCCGACTCGGGTTTGCGGGCGCAGACGATAATCTCGTCCGGGTTGTCCGACGAAGGGCAGGGGTCATCACCATAGACGACGAGCGCGAACACGCGCTGAGGCGGTTCGGCCGCCCGCGCCGGGGCAACCGATGTCAGCGACACCGGTGCGATAAGGGGCACGACAAGCGAGAGGAAAGGCAGGCGACGGGCACGGGTCATGCTGCGATCCTTCCGCCTTTCTGGCTGAACCGGGGCTGTATGATACGGCGATCCGGCGTGATCGCGTCTCAACGATGCGGGGTGGTAACGGGGGCCTCGGTGGTGGCCTCCGCGCCGTTATCGGCGGCCTCGTCCATCGCTTTGGCCGCTTCTTCCGCCTTCACCCGTTCCTCGATTTCTTCGGATTCGGCGTCGATATTCGACAGGCGTTTCTCACGCTCCGCCGCCACCAGGTCGGCCCAGCTCTTGTCGCCCATCTGCTTGCGTTCGGCCTTGGCCTTTTCCGCAAGCTGACGGAAACAGCCGGTCACGCCGCCCGCGCCATCGGGGCTGCAGCTTTCGGTGCCACTGCGGCCGACATATTCGATCGACCGGGCGCGGGCGCCCCAGGCTTCATGCGCGGTCGATCCCGGCGCTTCGCGGCGCAGATCCTCGGGAATGCGATAGCGTTCCTTCTCGTCATGGCGCGCGCAGACGAGGATCTCGTCGCCGTCACTTTTCGGGCAGGGGTCGGTACCATAGACGATCACCTGCTTGACGCGTTCGTTCGACGGTCCGGCCTTTTCCTGCGCATGGGCGGGCGCGATCCCGGCCATGGCGGTGATGGCGGCCGCGCCGGTCAGGAACATCAGTCGTGCGAACATGTCATATCCTTTTCGAAAGGGCGATGGCGGCGCGGCACCCGAGACGGATCGCACCGAAAAGCAGGGGATAGGCGGGCGCATTCTCGGCGCCATGGGCGATGGCGGCGTCGCGATGCTCAACCTCCTCGGCCTGAAAATCGGCGATTGCTTCGGACAGTTCGGGGTCGCTGTTCCCCAGCGCCTCAAGCTGTTCGGCATAATGTTTGTCGATTTCCGTCTCGATCGCGGCGGTGCAGGCCATCGCCGCCTCCGGCCCCATGGCGGCGGTAACCGCGCCGAGGGCAAAGCCCGCCACTTTCCACACCGGCTGCAGCAGGGTCGGCCGCACGCCGCGTTCCGCGATCATCCTGTCGAAAACGGCGAGGTGGCGATCCTCCTGCGCGGCCATGCCGGCGATTGCGCGGGACATTGGGTGGCGGTCGCCCATCACCGCCAGTTGCCCGGCATAGATGACGGTCGCGCCATATTCCCCGGCATGATCGACGCGCACCATCGATGCGCGGGCGGCGCGATCATGGGCGCGAACGCGGGTGGGGCGAGGAAAGTCGCTCATGCTTCTTCCTTGTTGTTCCAGCGCAGCAACAGCAGCAGGATCAGCCCCGCCGCGCCAAGCGAGACTATCGCATTATATCCGGCAAGGGAAATGCCGAACAGCGACCAGGGTGCAACGTCGCACCGGGTGATCGGCGCGGCCATGATGCTGTCCAGCATGTCCTGCACAGAGGTTCCCGTGGCGGTAGTGGAGCAGGCGGTCAGGCCTTCCCACCAGCCATATTCGACCCCGGCGTGAAAGGCGCCGATCGCCCCGCTGGTCGCGATGGCGAACCCCGCCAGCCCGGTGAGCAGCGCGCTGGGCAGGATGTGGGCGCGCAATGCCATCGCGCCGATCCCGAGGATCAGCCCGGCCAGATGCGGCCATCGCTGCCACATGCACATTTCGCACGGATAAAGCCCGCCGACATATTGAGAGATCAGTGCGCCACCCAATAACGCGGCGGGCACCAGCACCGCGAGGAGCCGGGCCAGCGAAAGGGAGGAAAGGCCGCTCATGCCTCGCCCGTCCCCATAGAGTGGAGCGCGCGCGGGGTTTCATAGGGCCGAAGGATAGGCGCTGTCATCATGGGTGGTCCCGAATTTCGTTCCCGTTCAGCGCTTCGCGACTTTCTTCAACGCATCCGTTGCGCCTCCCGCCACGGCGCGCGCGGGCTGAGCCTTCAGGCGGGCGATGGTTTCCAGCGCATAATGAAGCTGGAAATCCTCAATGCCTTCCTTCTTCAGCTCCTCCGCAGACATGGCGAAGCGCGGATCGTCCTTTGCATCTTCCTCGAACACCGGATCGTCTGTCTTGATCTCGTTGATGAGGTGACGGCGCAGGTCGGATTCGCGGAAGCGCGGGCGGGTCTTGTAATCCGGGTCGGAAAGCTGCGGCACGCGAACGTCGGGCTTGATCCCGCCTTCTTGCACGCTGCGGCCCGAGGGCGTGTAATAGCGCGCGGTAGTCAGGCGCAGTGCGGTCGTGGGGGAAAGTGGCAACAGCGTCTGCACGCTGCCCTTGCCGAAGCTACGTTCCCCCATGATGAGTGCACGATGCTGATCCTGCAACGCGCCCGCGACGATTTCCGAGGCGGATGCGGAACCGGCATCGACCAGCACGATGATCGGCGCGCCATTGGTGTCGTCGCCGGGCTTGGCATAATAACGCTCGATGTCGCCGCGCTGGCGGCCGCGCTGCGATACGATCTCGCCATTTTCGAGGAAGGTGTCGGAAACCGCCACTGCCTCGTCGAGCAGGCCGCCGGGGTTGGAGCGCAGATCGAGGATATAACCGGCGGGCTTGTGGCCGATCGCCTTGTCGATGCTGCGGATCGCCGACCGCACATCGGCGCCGGTATCGGCGGAGAAGCTGACGATCTGGATTACGCCGATGCCGTCCTTCACCTCCCATTTCACCGGCTTGATGTCGATGATCTCCCGCGTGAGGGTCAACTCGATCGGCTTGTCGCGACCGGGGCGGACGATGGTGATGTCGATTTTCGTGCCCGGCGCGCCGCGCATCTTCTCGACCGCTTCGTCGAGCGTGCTGCCATAGACCAGCTCGCCGTCGATATGGGTGATGTAATCGCCGGCCTTGATGCCCGCGCGCGCGGCGGGCGTATCGGCGGTGGGGGCGATCACCTTGACCGTGCCGTCCTCCATCGTGACCGAGAGGCCGAGGCCGCCATAGCTGCCTTCGGTCTGGGTCTTCAGCGTCTGGAAATCGCTGGCGTCGAGAAAGCTGCTATGCGGATCGAGGCTGGCCAGCATGCCGGAAATGGCGCCGCGAATCAGCTTCTGATCGTCGACCTTTTCCACATAATCGGACCGGACCTTCTGAAACACGTCCATGAATTCGTCCAGCGCGGCATAGTTGCTGCCCTCGGCTTCCGCCAGCGCGGCGGTGGTGGCGGGAATCAGCGCAAGCGCAGCCAGTGCGGCGGCGTTGCGGAACAGGGTCGAATTCATATGCTATGCGGTCCCGGATTCATGTTCTTCACTATATAGGGTGGGCTTTGGCGCGCGCATAGCCTTGTTTTCTGTTCCCTCACGCGGCCCGTTTGCCCCTGTTTTACTGCAGCTCCCGTCATGACGGCCCCATGGCGTTCGGATCATGTCATTGCCTGTCCGCGACCATGGCGAGAATATCGACCGGCCGCCCCTGCCGCCGCAGTTCCAGCGTCACGGTCGGGTGATTGCCGCTGCCGGCTGTGCCGATGGGCGCGCCCTGATCGACGGTCTGCCCCGCGGCAACGGAAAGGCGGCCCATGCCGGTGAGCAGGCTGGTCCAGTCATTGCCGTGGTCGATGATGACGATCTGCCCGAACCCCCGATAGGGGCCGGCAAAGGCCACATGCCCTCCCGCCGGGGCGATGATCCTGGCATTTGATCGGGCCGCGACCGTGATGCCGCGGGCGCGCACGCCGCTGTCCGACAATTCGCCCATGCCGGTGACGATCTCTCCGGTCACCGGAAGGCGATAGGCGGCTGAATAGGGTGGGTCTTGGGACGTCGCCTGTTCGGGGGACATGCCCCCCGGGCGGGTCGGGCGCAGTTCGGGGCCGGGCAGGGCGGCGAGTTGTTCGCGGAGCTTGTCCGCTTCCCCGATCCGGCCCATCAGCTCGTCTATGTCGCGGGCCCGTTCGCTCATGGCCATGGCCCGTTCGGCTTCGCGGGACGCGCCGGTGGCAAGGCCTTGCGCAGCCAGCCGTCTTTCGGCTTCCAGTTTCCGCGCTTCGCTGTGTTGCTGCGCCAGCTTCACCCGGCCATCACCCAGCGCCTTGTTCGCCAGCACCGCCATCGCCCGCAACTGCCGCGATCGGTCCAGTTCGCCGCGCAACACGGCGGTGCGCTGGTGGATCACCGGCATGATATGGGTGAGGGCTGCGCGTGCGTGCACCGTGTCGGCAAGGCTGCCGGGTTGCAGCAGCGCGAGGACCGGCGGGCGCCGGGCAAAGCTTTGCAGCGCTGCGGTCAGGCGGGCCATTGGTTCCCGTTGCCCCGCCAGCCGGACGGACTGATCCGCGATCAGCCGGTTGATGATCGCGATCCGTGCCCTGCCCGCGCGCAGGTCCGCTTCGCTTTCCTGAATTTGTGCGGCCAGCGCAGCGGCGCGTGCGTTGAGCCGGTCGGCCTCGGCGGTCGCGGCCTTTGCTTTCGCCTCCATCCGCCGGGACTGCGCCCGCGCGCTCTGGGCCTGCGCATTGGCTTCTTTCAGGGCGCGCCTTTCTTCGGCGAGGCTGGTGGCATGTCCGGCGATGACGACCCGGCCGGAAGGCTCTTTCTGGCTTTGCGCCGCGGCAACCCATGCGGCCGGGGCGAGTGTCAGGACGCCCGCCGCGAGGATCGCGATGTCTGTCCTTCGCCGCGTCACTCCCTGTACCACCGCGCTATCCTTCGCGATGATAGGGGTGGTTGGCGAGGATGGAGCTGGCACGCCAGAGCTGCTCGGCCAGCATCGCGCGGGCGATCATATGCGGCCATGTCATCCGGCCGAAGGCGATCAGCAGGTCCGCCTCTGCCCGGGCCGTGTCGTCGAAACCGTCGGCCGCGCCGATCATCAGGCGGCATTCGCGTATCCCATTGTCGCGCCAGCCCGAAAGCCGGTCGGCAAATTCCATCGAGGAAAGTTGCTTGCCCTTCTCATCGAGCATCACGGTGACGGACGGGGTGGCGATGGGTGCGGGAACCCTGCCGCCGCTATCGGGCAGTTCGGTGACGCGCGTCGGCCAGGACACGCGCTTTAGATACCGCTCGACCAGCTCCGCTTCGGCCGAGCGTCCGATTTTCCCGCGCGCGATGATGTGCAGCAGCATGGGCGCGGCTTCTCCTCTCGTCCCGCGCGGGGCGCGGGAGTGTCGTCAGTGGGCGACGGCCTGCGCCGCCGGGGCGTCGGAAAAGCCCCACATCCGTTCCAGATTGTAGAAGCTGCGCACTTCTGGCCGGAACAGGTGGACCACCACATCGCCCGCGTCGATCAGCACCCAGTCGGCGGCGGGCAGCCCTTCGATCCGGGCGATCACGCCGGTCTGGTGCTTGATCCGCTCGGCGAGCTTCTGCGCCATCGACGCCACCTGACGCGAGGACCGCCCGCTGGCGATCACCATATAGTCGGCGATGCTGCTTTTGCCGGCAAGAGGGA
The DNA here is from genome assembly GCA_006226685.1 of Sphingomonadales bacterium. Classification (GTDB taxonomy): domain Bacteria; phylum Pseudomonadota; class Alphaproteobacteria; order Sphingomonadales; family Sphingomonadaceae; genus Sphingobium. The sequence continues at coordinate 12,749 of SBGG01000098.1, read as the reverse complement.
TGGAAATGATTTCCTGCGCCTGATCGTCGTCCAGCGACTGCATCACGATGGCGTGGAGATCGGCCGCGGAACCGGTGGCATCGGAAGCATGCGGGGCCGGGACACTGGCGGGTTGCATCTGGGTCAAATTCGCTCCTTCATTGGGGGAGAGGGGTGGTGGGGCCACTCGACATAATGACGCGTTACCGCGTCACGCACGGGCTTTGCCATATATTCGCGATGCCAGAGAGGATTGGCCTGCCGCAGCAGGGTTGCCGATCGTGGATCAGGGCGAAAGCGCAAAAGCACGAGCGCCGGTGGTCTCCAGTTCGTCCAGTTTCTGCTCTGGCGCGCGGGCCGGACGAAGCGCCGCAGCCAGCTCATGGCGGCACCGCCACGAGTGGAGCCATCATAGCCTGGACGGGCGATCACGGCAATGGGCATGATGCGGGCAATGCCGCGCCAGTTTTTCCAGCGCCCGAACTGTTCCAGATTATCCTCGCCCATCAGCCAGAGAAAGCGGTGGCGGGGATAATGGCGGACAAGCGCGCGCAGCGTGTCGACGGTGTAACGGGTGCCCAGTTCCGTCTCGATCGCGGTCGCGCGGATCGGTGCGCGGCGCGCCACCGCCTGCGCGCGGGCGAGGCGGGCGGGCAGCGGGGCCATGCCCTCGACCGGTTTCAAGGGATTGCCGGGGCTGACCAGCCACCAGACCTCGTCAAGGTCGAGCGCGGCGCGCGCGAACAGGCTGATCGACCGGTGCGCGCCATGGGCCGGGTTGAAGGACCCGCCGAGCAGGCCGATGCGCTTTTCGGTCATATCTGGGCTATCATCATGCGGTGATCCGGCCGGTAACGGGCCTGACCCTATGCCCTTGCGCCGGCTTCGTCGACGCCTGCGCTGTTGTGGCGCAACGCCTTCAACACGGTTTCGACAATGCCGTCCGCATCGAGCCCGGCCTGCGCATATTGCTTTTCGGGCTTGTCCTGATCCTGAAACAGGTCGGGCAGGCGCAGCGTGCGCAGCTTCAGCCCCGCGTCGATCAGGCCCTCGTCGCTCGCCAGCGTCAGCACATGGGCGCCCAGCCCGCCGATGCTGCCTTCCTCGATCGTCACGGCGACCTCATGGGTGGTGAGCAGGCGACGGATCAGCGCCTCGTCGAGGGGCTTGGCAAAGCGCAGGTCGGCGACCGTGGTGGAAAGCCCGCGCGCATCCAGCGCGTCGGCAGCCTTCAGTGCTTCGGCCAGACGCGTGCCGAGCGACAGGATCGCGACCTTCTTGCCTTCGCGCACCACGCGCCCCTTGCCGATGTCCAGCCGTTGCGGCTCCTCGGGCAGGGGTATGCCGACGCCGTTGCCGCGCGGATAGCGCACCGCGATCGGTCCGTCGTCATGCAGGGCGCAGGTGTGGACCATATGGACCAGTTCCGCCTCGTCGGCGGCGGCCATCACCACCATATTGGGCAGGGTGGCGAGATAGGTGATGTCGAAGCTGCCCGCATGGGTGCTGCCGTCCGCGCCGACCAGCCCGGCGCGATCGAGTGCGAAGCGTACCGGCAGATTCTGGATCGCGACATCATGCACCACCTGGTCATAGGCGCGTTGCAGGAAGGTCGAATAAATGGCGCAGAAAGGCCGCATCCCCTGCGCGGCGAGGCCCGCAGCAAAGGTCACCGCATGCTGTTCGGCAATGCCGACATCGAAGAAGCGGTCGGGATAGGCCTGTTCGAACTTGTCGAGGCCGGTGCCCGACGGCATGGCGGCCGTGATCGCGCAGATCCTTTCGTCCCGCGCGCCTTCTGCGACCAGAGCCTTGGCGAACACGCTGGTATAGCTTGGCGGTCCCGGCGGGGCCTTGGCCTGTGCGCCGGTCACCACGTCGAATTTCTGCACGCCATGATATTTGTCGTCGGCGGCTTCGGCGGGGGCATAGCCCTTGCCCTTTTGCGTGACGACATGGACAAGGCATGGCCCCTCCGCCGCGTCGCGCACATTTTCCAGCACGGGGATGAGCTGATCGAGATTATGGCCGTCGATCGGCCCGACATAATAAAAGCCCAGTTCCTCGAACAGCGTGCCGCCCATCGCCATGCCGCGCGCGAATTCGTCGGTCTTTTTCGCGGCGCTGTGCAGCGGCCGGGGTAATTTGCGCGCAAGCCGCCTGGCAAGGCCGCGCAGGCCCAGAAATTCGCGGCTCGATACCAGCCGGGCGAGATAGGCCGACAGGCCGCCCACGGGCGGCGCGATCGACATATCATTATCGTTCAGGATGACAATCAGGCGGTTGCCGGCGGCTTCGGCATTGTTCATCGCCTCATAGGCCATGCCCGCCGACATCGCGCCGTCGCCGATCACCGCTATGCCCTTGCCGGGTTTGTCGGCCATCTTGTTGGCGATGGCGAAGCCCAGCGCGGCGCTGATGCTGGTGGAGCTGTGTGCCGCACCGAACGGATCATATTCGCTTTCCGCCCGCTTGGTGAAGCCGGACAGGCCGCCGCCCTGCCGCAAGGTGCGGATGCGGTCGCGCCGTCCGGTCAATATCTTGTGCGGATAGCATTGGTGGCCGACATCCCAGACCAGCTTGTCATTGGGCGTATCGAATACATAATGGATCGCGGTGGTCAGTTCGACCACGCCCAGCCCGGACCCCAGATGCCCTCCGGTGGTGCCGACCGCGCTGATCGTTTCGGCGCGCAGTTCATCGGCCAGCTGGCGGAGCTGCGCGGGCTTTAGTGCGCGCAGGTCGGCGGGAACATGGACCTGATCGAGCAGGGGCGTTGCGGGGCGATCGTTCATGACTGCATCATTCTCCAACCCCCGCCCATAGACCCTGTCGCGGCGCTTGTCGAACCTTCTTGGTTCCTGTCACGCGGCGGCGCAGGCGGCGCAGCGTCCCTGCACCTCGATCACCGGCTTGTCGACGATGAAGCCTTCCCGGCTTGCCCGTTCCCGCACGGCGGAGGTCAGGCCGTCATCATCGACATGCACGGCGCGCCCGCATCCGGTGCAGACGAGGAAGATGCAGTCGTGCACGCAACCGGGATGCGCGTTGACCATATAGGCATTGGCGCTTTCGACGCGGGTGGCGAGGTTGGAGGTCACGAACAGGTCGAGGATGCGGTAGATGCTGTTGGGGGCGACCCGCTTGCCCCGCGCGGAGGAGACCGCATCGGCAATGTCATAGGCCGATGTCGGCTTGGTCTGCCCGGCGAGCGCATCGAAAATGGAGGCGCGCATCGACGTCCATTGTTCGCCATGCTGCTCCAGCGCCTTTTGCGCCGCCTCGCGCAGCTTCGTGCCGCTGAGTTCGTGATGATGATGGTGGCTGGCCATGAACGGATATTAGGGACGCCAGAGGGCGGACACAAGAGGAGGGGCTGTTGCTGTGGCGGATCCTCTTGAACCGGCGTGCGCAAAGGCGGATAAGAAAGGCATGAACGAAACGAAACTTGCTGCTCTGCTGGAGATGTTGCCGCAGGGAGAAGCGGCAGTGGCAATGGCCTGCCTCCGCCTGCCGTCCGACCTGCCGGATGGCGCGCCCGATCGCGTCAGCGCCGCCGAACTGGCGTTCGCGCTGAGTGTCGTGCTGCATCATGGCCTGCTGGCGCGGGTGCCGACCGGGGCGGCCTATGTTGCCGACCGGCTGGCGGCGGGGGAGCGGGTGATGCTGGACCATGGCGCGCTTCGCACTATCATTCTGCCGGGCGGGGCGGATACCGGCGCACTGCCCGCCGGTGCGGCGGCGTTTGCGCGGCTGCTCGAACCGTTGGGCTATGTCCGCGCGGGCGTCTATCCGCTCGACCGGTTGCGGATGACCGGATATGCCTGGTGTCACCGGGATCATCCCGGCAGCCTTGCCCAATATTTCGTCAGCGAACTGCATGTCGATCGCTTTGACGACGCCTTTCAGGCGGCGGCGGAACGTATTTTCGGCACGACGCGCGACCCGCTGGATGATGCTGCAAAGGCGGTGCTGGGGCGGCTGGCGGCGGAAGGCGATCTGCCACTTGACGAGGCGAAGCGCCTCTTGCCCGCTCTGGCCGCTGCGTTCGACCGGCATCATGAGGCGCCTGCGCTCACCGATTATGACATTCTGAAAGGGCAGAGCGCCGAGGCGGCGTGGATCGCGACCGAGGGCAATGCATTCAACCATGGCACCGACCGGGTCGATGATCTCGAAGCCGTGGTCGCCGCCCAGCGCGCGGCGGGACGGGCGATGAAGGACAGGATCGAGGTGTCAGGGAGCGGCCGCGTCCGCCAGACCGCCACCCGCGCCGACCGGGTGGACCGGACCTTCCGGGGTGAGGACGGCAAAGCGGTGACGCTCTCCGTCCCCGGCTCCTTTTACGAATTCATCAGCCGCGATGTGAACCCGGAAACCGGCGCTCTCGATCTTCGTTTTGACAGCGGCAATGCGCAGGGCATTTTCAAAATGACCGCCGCGCTGGATGCGTGAGGCGGCGGCTGCGCTAAATCTGGCGCAGACCGCGTGTTCCAAATTTTGATGTCGCACCGTTTTCAGCGCGAAACCGGTTTCCGCTTTTCGCGCAGAATGTTCGAAAGCCGCCATTCATTCATGGCGGCTCGAAATGGGGAAACGTGATCCTGCATTGTCTGCCAGTCCGCGTTTCCCCTCAACGATCACTCTTATAGGCCGTCCAGGCCTTTGCTCACGAGAATGCTCACCTCAACGCGACGGTTCTGTGCCCTGCCTTCGACCGTGTCGTTATCCGCAAGCGGCTGGGATTCGGACATTCCGGTGGGGGTGAGCATGCGATAGGGTTTCCAGCCGCAATTCTGCTGCAGATAATTGACGACGCGCGCGGCGCGCTTTTCGCTGAGCCGCTGATTATATTCGCTGTTCCCCGTGGAATCGGTGTAGCCCACCACCAGAAGCAGAGCGTTCTTCATGCCCTCGGCCGTGGTGGCTGTTGCGCAAAGATCATTCTGCGCCTGAGCCGACAATATGGCTTTGCCCGTGTCGAAATTGACGTTGGTGGTGCCCTTCACATTATACTCGCCGATATCGGCCACGCGGCTGCGCAACGCCCCGGTCGCCGCGGTTTGCGCGGCAAAACCCTCGGCGGTGCCGTTGCGGATCATATTTGCGGTTTTGAGGTCGTTGTTCTTGAGTTCGATCTGACTGGCCAGCAGGCTACCGCCCGACTGCAGGGTTTTGATCGTAACCGGCAGGCCGTTCATCAGGGAATCGGCGGTAAGCTTGCTGCGGCCAAGGCCCAGAAACCCGCCTTTCGCCTTTATCTGAGTTGTTTCGTTGAAGGCGACGATCGTGCTCGTGCCATCCGTGGCCGTGACCCGTATCTTATCCTCGCCACGTCCGGAGATAATGCCTTCAATGTCCGGCCCGCGCGTCATTTCGGATGTTTCCGGTTCGGACGTATCGGTTACGGATACCGACAGGGGCTCCTGCGACTGTGCAGCCGTACTGGCTGAAGCGGACCCTGCTGCAAGCATGGCAAGCAGTAAAGGGGCTATCGGGTTAGTCATCATGCTGCTCCTTCAAACTTAAATTTCGGTCCTGCGTGTTCATGAGAATCTGTCACGCAGAGGAATGGCGGCGGGAACGCTTCAGGTCTTTCGATGTCTTGGACATTCCCTGTGATAAGACGATTCTTATAGTTCGATACAAACGACAATCTGCTCAGTGCGAAGCTAGTAACAACCAGTGGCGCAATCGGTTCCTTATGCGATCATTAATAGTGTCGTCGTTCACCGGAGGGGTGACGGTGGGCCGGAACCATAGCGATCATTGTCTGAGGCCAATGGCACCAAAATCCGGCTTTCTTCTCTTGTCCGGCGGCAGGCAGCCTGGCCGATGGCATGGCGATGTGCCGTAATCGCCGTTCCGCTCGACAGATAGCGGTTATGAGGATGCGGAAGCCGCCTGCAACGCAGGGCCATCCTTCCCCGCGAAAAACGCTATGCCCCGGGTACGCTGATCCGGGCCGCCTGTTCGCGCAGATAGCTTTCCTTCGCCGGGTTGGCGGCGATGGCGGCCTTCAGGGCAGCGGCGGCTCTGGCGCCTTCGTTCAGGGTCATGCGGCTGCGCATCAACATCACCCAGCCTTCGACATTGCCGGGATTGGCCTTCAGCTTGTCTTCCAGCCCGCCGACCATGGAGGCGATCATCGCGTCCTGCTGTGCCTTGGGCAGGCTGGCGGCGGCCTGCATCTGGTCGCGGTCCGGTCCCGGTATCGCGTCGGTCGCGGCGGAAGGGGAGGGCCTGTCCGCATGGCCATCCGGCACGGGGAAGGCGGCGAGCCGGTCGGCGACCTCTATGTCGTTAACCTTGCCCGCCTGCTCGATGGTACGACGCAGGTCTTTCTCCCACGGCGCGCCCGGTGGTGTATCTTTCAGCAGTGCGAACCAGTCGTCGATCGCGCCCCTATGATCTCCGGCAAGATCCTTGCGCACCGCGCCGAAATAGCGCGCACGCGGGTCTTTGGGATCGATGGCGAGCGCCTTGTCGAATGCCCTCGCCGCTTCGTCCGGCATCGGGTTGCGCTCGTCCGCCATCACCAGCGCCTCACCCAGCGACGACCAGGCGGTCGCATCGTCGGGTTTCAGATCCGTCGCGCGGCGATAGGCGCGGGCGGCGTCGGGATATTTGCCGGTTTCGAAATAGACCCAGCCCAGCTGATACCAGCCGTCCGCGTCCTTGGGATCGGCGCCGACGCGTTCCTGTAACGAGCGGATGATCGCTTCCGGGTCAGGGGCAGCCTGCGTCGCGGCGGCCGGGGCCGTTGCCGGGGCGGCGGGATCACCCTTGTCCCGCGTCACCGCATAACCGACGGAAATCAGCGCGATCGCTGCCGCGCCCAGCAGCAGAAAACGACCGATCGGCCGGGAAGACGGCTGTTCCGCATTATTCATGCGACAAGAATGTCCGTGTCAGAAGCTTTCTTCGGCATAGACATGGCTCATATCGCCTTCCCACTCACCGTGGAAGCGGTCGAGCAAAATCTCCGCAGGCGTCTTGCCGCGCGCCACCACTTCGTACAGCGCGTTGAGGAAACCGGTTTCATTATTGCCGCTGCTGTCCAGCCGCGCCCGTGCCGCAAGGCCGCTTTGCGCGATATCCAGCACGTCCGGCGCGATGTCGCGCAATGTCCGCCCGCCCGGAACCGGCGCGTCCAGCCCCAGTTTCGGCACGGAATCCCGCAATATCTGCCGCGCCTCCATGTCCCAGCCGCTGACCAGATCCCATGCCGCGTCGAGCGCGCCCTGATCGTAGAGCAGGCCGACCCACAATGCAGGCAGTGCACAGATGCGGCTCCACGGTCCGCCATCCGCGCCGCGCATTTCGAGGAAGCTCTTGAGCCGCACCTCGGGAAAGGCGGTGGAAAGATGGTCGTTCCAGTCGCCAATGGTCGGTTTCTCGCCAGGCAGCGCGGGCAGCTCGCCCTTCAGGAAATCGCGGAAGCTCTGCCCCGCCGCATCGATATAGCCGCCGTCGCGATAGACGAAATACATCGGCACATCGAGCATATAATCGGCATAGCGTTCATAGCCGAAACCATCTTCGAACACGAAGGGCAGCATGCCGGTGCGCGCCGGGTCGGTATCCGACCAGATGTGGCTGCGATAGGAAAGATAGCCATTGGGCTTGCCTTCGGTGAACGGCGAATTGGCGAACAGCGCGGTGGCCAGCGGTTGCAACGCGAGGGAAACGCGGAATTTCTGCACCATGTCCGGCTCGCTGGCATAGTCGAGATTGGTCTGGATGGTACAGGTGCGCAACATCATATCGAGGCCGAGATTGCCGACGCGCGGCATGTGGCGCAGCATGATGCCATAGCGGCCCTTGGGCATGACGGGCAGTTCCGCGCGCGTCTTGTCCGGCCACATGCCGAGGCCGAGAAAGCCGATGCCGAGCGTGTCGCCGACCGCCTTCACCTGTTCGAGATGGCGGCCGGTTTCCGCGCAGGTCTGATGCAGATTGTCGAGCGGTGCGCCGGAAAGTTCGAGCTGGCCCGCCGGTTCCAGGCTGATCGTGCCGTCGGCGCCGGACAGGGCGATGACATTCTCGCCCTCATAAACCGGTTCCCAGCCATATCCGGTCAGGCCGTCGAGCAGGGCGCGAATGCCCTTTTCCTCGTCATAGGAAGGGGCGTGGAAATCGTCGAGCGCATAGACGAATTTCTCATGCTCGGTGCCGATGCGCCAGCGCTCCCGCGGCTTTTCGCCGCCGGAGAACACGGAGATCAGATGATCCCGGCTTTCGATGACGGGATCGTCCATCCCCGTATCCGTTCTGGTGCTCATCCGCCCGCCTTACCCCCTCCGCTAAAAGCTGCAAATAGGAATGGAGGGCGGGCCGATCAATCGGTCATTAAGCAATAATGCTTTGCATCGGAGCAATAATTCATTCGGGTATAACATAAAAATTTACGGCGGTGCACATTTCGGCGCCGGGCTGCCGGATCAGGGTTCAGCCGCGCCAATCTCCATTGGCGGCCATCCAGCAGGCGGTGGCCGCGATGGCGGTGGTTTCGGCGCGTAATATGCGCGGCCCCAGCGAGATCGGGACCGCCGCCGGATGGGCGCGGATCGCCTCCCGTTCCTGCGTGGTAAAGCCGCCTTCCGGGCCGATCAGCAACGCCGCCGGGCCGGGATGAGCGGCGAAGGCCTGCCGCATGGGCTGGCCGCCCAATTCGTCGGCGAAGAACAGCACGCGGCCCTCTGGCCAGTCACGTAACAATTCCGCCAGCTTCACCATGTCGTCCAGAACGGGCACGGCGGTGCGGCCGCATTGTTCCGCCGCCTCCACCATATGGGCGGCGAGGCGATCGGGGTTAAGCTTGTCCACCACCGCGCGGCTGGTCAGCACCGGGCGCCACCGGGCGACTCCCAGTTCGCAGGCCTTTTCGGCGACAAGGTCGATGCGCCCTTTCTTGATCGGCGCGGCGCACAACCAGAAATCGGGCACGGGTTCGAGCGGTTTTGTCTGTTCCACGCATAGCAGCACCAGATCGCGCTTGCGGATCGCGGTGGCACGCGCGGCCCATTCTCCGTCCCGCCCGTTGAACAGCAACACCGCGTCGCCCTCCTTCACCCGCATCACGGAGATCAGATAATGGGCGGCATTGCCGTCCACCGGCACGGAGGCATCCGGCCCCAGATCGGTTTCGACGAAGAGGCGGGGGGCGCTGCGCGGCGGCCAGGCGGGTGTCGCGGCCATGGGATTATCGGACCCGGCGGGGGAAGGAGAGCGCGGTCATCCTGAGCTCTCTAGCAGAGCAGAGCCGCCCGGCCATCCTGTTTTACGCCGCCGATTTGGGGCCGGGGGTGGACAGTATGGCGCAAAGCTGTGCAGAACAGAGCGGTTGGAACGGGGCAGAAGTCCGCACAAGGGAGATTCTCATGACCGCCAACACGACCGAGGAAAAGCGCGAGCACCGGCTGCATTACTGGATGTTCGGCGGTTTTCTGGCCGGACTGGTGCTGGGGCTGGCCGCCTACAGCCTTGTCGGCGGCGCACCATGGATCGAATGGGTCGCCACCCATGTCACTGGCCCCATTGGCCAGATATTCCTGCGCCTGCTGTTCATGCTGGTGATCCCCCTGCTCGTTTCCGCGCTGATCGTCGGGGTCGCGGAAATGGGGGAGATCCGCGCACTCAAGGCGATTGGCGTGCGCACACTGATCTACACCATTGCCGTTTCGGCCATTTCCGTTGCGCTCAGCATCGCGGTGGTCAACCTGCTGAAGCCGGGGGCCGGCGTTGACCCGGAAACCGCGAGATCGCTGCTCGAAACCTCAGGAAAGGGAGCGAAGGCGATCGTCGAGCGCGCCGGAGAAGCGCAGACCGGCATTGATTCCATCGTCGCGATCGTGCCCTCCAATTTCATTCAGGCGATGAGCGAAAACGACATATTGGCGGTGATGTTCTTCGCGCTGATGTTCGGCATCGGCTTCCTCGTTACCGATCCGGAAAAGACGCAGGTGTTGCGTTCCGGCATCGAGGGGGTGTTCGAAATATCGATGAAACTGATCGGGATCGTCATCCGGATGGCGCCGCTCGCGATCTTCTGCTTCATGTTCAACCTCGCCGCGCTGTTCGGCTGGGATCTCATCATCAGGCTGTCGGCCTATGTCGGGGTCGTCTTGCTGGCGCTGGGGTTGCAGATGTTCGGCGTGTTCCCAATGCTGCTCGCGTTTCTCGGGCACAAGAACCCGCTCGCCTTTTTCCGTGAAACGCAGGAGGCGAGCGTGATGGCGTTTGCGACCGCATCGTCCAACGCGACGCTGCCGACTTCGCTGCGCGTCGCCGATGAACAGCTGAAGCTGCCGCGACCGATCGCGCGCTTTGTCCTGACCATCGGCGCGACCGCCAATCAGAACGGCACCGCGATGTTCGAGGGCGTGACCGTGCTCTTTCTTGCCCAGTTTTTCGGCGTCGATCTGACGCTGGGGCAGCAGGCGACGGTGATGCTGATCTGTATTCTCGGCGGCATCGGTACGGCGGGCGTTCCGGCCGGGTCGCTGCCAGTGATCGCGCTGATCCTCGGCACCATCGGCGTGCCGCCCGCCGGGGTCGGGCTGGTGCTGGGCGTCGACCGGCTGCTCGACATGTGCCGCACCACCCTCAACGTGGTGGGCGATCTGGTCGCGGCGCAGGTTATCAGTGCAGGCGCGAGTGACGAGGATCTGGCGCGGGCGGCCTCCACCCGGCAGGGCGGCGCATAGCACGCGCCGGGGGCGGTATGGGAAGCGCCCCCGGCGCGCAGTCACGCCTTCACTTGATTTCGAAAATGCCTTCGACCTCGACCGCACAGTCGAACGGCAGTTCTGCGCAGCCCACGGCCGAACGGGCGTGGCGGCCAATGTCGCCGAAAACCTCGACCATCAGGTCGGATGCGCCGTTCACGATCTGCGGGATCGCCGCATAGTCGGGACGGGCATTGACGAAACCGCCCAGCCGCACACAGCGGGTCACGCGATCGAGATCGCCGCCGGTTGCGGCATTGAGCTGCGCCAGCAGGTTGATCGCGCACAGCCGCGCCGCTTCTTTACCGGCTTCGTCCGAAACCTCTCCGCCCAGCTTGCCCTTGTGCCGGTCGGCCAGCTTACCGTCGGCGCCGAAGCAGACCTGCCCCGCGATGAACACCAGATTGCCGCTCTGAACATAGGGCACATAATTGGCGGCCGGGGCCGGGGCGTTCGGCAAGGTAATGCCAAGGTCGGCGAGTTTCTGCTCGATCATGCTCAATGTCAGTCTCCACGGGGCTGGCCGGGGCGGGAAGCACCCGGCGGGGAGCCGGTTGCCTACAGGGTGACGCGCCTTGCAGACAACTATTTTCCATCTCTTTCCGGCAGGTCGGTAAAGGTCCGGCGGCAAGTGGAATGGCCGGCCACTCTCCGGCCCTGCCGGGATCTCCTGACCCTAATTCCCGAAAATTCTGCATTTCCCGAATCCGCCGGAAACGGGCGCCCGGGGGTGATGGAAGGAAATGGTGTTCCTTCGAACGTCTGAACCAGAGGTGAGCGCCGCGAAATGGAACCCGCGCTATAGCCCGGGCGGCAGCTTGGATCGCATCATTGCCTTCCGGTCCATGCGGGCACCATCGGCAATGAAGGTGCCATCGCCGACAGCGTGAATCATCCTTTGCTCGGCCCGCGCAGCGTTGAAATAGGCGGCAATGCCTTCGAGTATGATGATATTATGTCGATCGATGATGTCGACGACACGGCATTCGATATTTGCAAGGCAGTCCTGAATCAGCGGCGCGCGGACGTGGTGCGCCTTTACGCGGGTGAGACCGAATTTCCCGAACTTGTCCGTATCTTCCCCCGAACAGGTTCCGATGCCGACCGCCGTGTCGATCATGTCGACCGCAGGAATGGCCAGCACGCACTCCCTGCTGTCATGGAGCGCCGCATAGGAATGGTTCCAGGCCCCGGTGCTGATTGCGAAAGCCGGTGAAAAGTCCAGCACCATGGTCCAGCTGATGGTCATCACATTGTCTGTCTGGCCGTCATTCGTCGTCACCAGCACGACCGGCCCCGGCTCAATGAGCGTGAATGCCTTGCTGAGGTGCAACTCTTCCATGATCAGGGTTCCTTCTCAATGCTGCTCATGTCCGCGTCAGACAGCCCGAAATGGTGACCGATCTCATGGACGATCACATGAGTCACCATCTCTTTGAGGGGAACGCCGAGCCTGTGACATTCAGCAAGCAGCGGCCGTCGGAACAGGGATATGATGCTGGGCATGTCGCCCGTGGACCAGATCGAACGGCGGTCGAGGGAGCGGCCGTGATATAATCCGAGAAGAGCCCAAGGGCTGGTCGCGCCCACGGCCTGCAACATCTCGTTATCGGGAAAATCCTGAACGCGGAACACCACGTCCCCCAGATGTTCGCGGAATACCGTCGGAAGCTGCCTGACCGCCTTGTGGGCCAAATGCTCCAGAGCGGCCGCATCGGGTGTATGGGCGCCGTTGCTGGTCATGAAGACCATATGGGGCGTCCGAAGACAATTGAAACCGGGCTGCGGCTATATGGGGGATGCTCCCAAACCGAAGGCGTTCGAACTACCTGGATCATGGAAATGGTTCGAACGAAGCGAGAATGGTGCCCTTGCCGGAACCGTTCAGCCTTAAATTTTGGCATGAAAACACCGATTTTAAAAAATGGTTTTTTCATGACGTCCCTAGGGTCAGGATCTGTAATTGCGGAGCTATGCGGTGATTGTCCCATGAGGGTTTCATGGATCTGTCCGCACTGGCCGAGCCGGAGCCTGGTCGTG
>SBGG01000104.1 GCA_006226685.1 Sphingomonadales bacterium | reverse complement strand
CTTGGAAAGGCAACCAGCCTTCCCAGCGGGCCATTCGGCCCGATAGGATCGCCATTTGGACGCCTCAACGGTGTCAGTAATGGGTCCTGACCCTAAAAAAGACTGCTGATCCGCTGCCCCTGCCTGCTACCCAGCATCAGCTCGGCCAACGCCCATATCAGGGCATCGGCCCGGTCGGGCGACCGCCCCGGCCCGCAATATTCGCCGCCAATCATCATCCCGCACATCTGGTCCTCCAGCTCAGGAAAAGCCCCGATATGGGCGACCCTGTCCCGCTCATACAGCGCTGCGACCGGTTCGGCGCGGGCGCTTTTGCCCCGGCTCGCATGGACCAGCTTCACCGGCAACCCGGCCTGCGCCGCGCGCAACACGCTCGCCACCATGTCCCCGCCATTATTGGCTTCGGCCACGACCCGTTCGGCACCGAGACGCATCGCCAGCGCCGCCACCCGCGCCGCCCAGCGTTCCGGGCTCGCTCCCGCAATCGATCCGTCTTCCAGCACATAGGCGCGACCGTCTCCGCCCAGCCCGGCGGCGACGATCCCGCACGCATCGCCATGGCTGCTCGCAGGCGGATCGACCGCCACCACCACCCGGACCAGCGCGCCCTCCCTATCTTGCGCCCATCCTCCGGGCCGGACCCGGCACCGCTCGATCAGCGCGCGCGTCCACAACGCCCCTTCCGGCTCTTCGATCAATTCGCCGTCCAGTTCCTGCCGCCCCAGCGCGGTGCCACCATAATCACGCTCCATCGCCTCCAGAAAAGCGGCAGAAAGATGCGCCCGATTATCCCGCGTACCCCCGCGCGTCAGCACCACGCCCCCTTGCCCGACCAGCCGCCGCAACAGCGGCACCGGGCGTGGCGTGGTCGTCACCAGCACGCGCGGGAAGGTGCCCAGACGCATTCCCAGCATCAGATTGTCCCACGCCCCTTCCGCATAGGGCCATTTGGCGAGTTCATCGGCCCAGCCATGGGTAAATTGCGGTCCGCGCAGCGATTCCGGGTCCGCCGCACCGAACAGCATCGCCTGAGCCCCCGATTTCCAGATCAGCCGCCGCAGCGCCGGATGCCAGACCGGCCGGTCCCACCAGGGCGCAATGGCCAGCAGCCCGCTCTCGCCTTCCACCATCACGGCGCGTGCTTCCTGCAGGCTCGCTCCCACCAGCGCGATGCGCGCCTTGCCGTCCCGCTCCGCGACCGATCGCACCCATTCCGCCCCCGCACGGGTCTTGCCGAATCCACGCCCCGCCATCATCAGCCAGATGCGCCAGTGTCCCGGCGGCGGCAGCTGCTCGGGCCGCGCATGGACCGCCCAGTCGTGCAGCAAGGTCGCACGCCCGACCTCGCCGAGTTGATCGAGCAACGCGACGAGCTTCTCCGGCGGCCAGTCCGCCAGTTCCTCCCATTGCGACCGGCTCATGCATCCTCATCTCGCCTGCTATTCCCCATCGGCCGCTCCCGCTCGGCCCCCTCCTCATCCGGCCCCTTTTCACCCACACCCTGCTCTCCGTGCAGGGGCGTGGTCACGGAGCCATGCCCCCAATCGCCGCGGCTCTCCTGCTCGCGGCGGCCGTCTTCGCGCCCTCCGCCATGGCAGTCCCGATCCGCCTCATCACCCCATTGCTGAGCCGGGAACCCGCCATCGCCGCCTTCCCGGCCTGCCTCCATGCCCACAGCGCGCCCAGCGCTATGCCCCCCCGCTGCGCCCGGGCCGCAATCGTCCCTGTCCGATGTCCGCTCCCGCACCGCATCGATCCGCCGCTGAATTTCCTCGCGCACTGCATCGCTGCCGGGGCGGTCGATACCCTTCTCGTCGCGAAACGCATCGACCGCACCCTTGTGCGCGAACAACAGGCGCAGCGCGATCGCGTGGGGATAGCTGTGCACCGTCTTGGTGCGCCTGCGCCCGCTCCCACCGCCATCATCGATGGTTTCGGTGGTTTCGCTGCCGTGAATGGATTGCCGCAGCAACAACATCTCCAGTTCGGCATAGCCTTGCTCCAGCGCCTCGGCCCATTCGGCCGCAAACCCCGGATCGCGCTTGCGCAGCTCATAAGCGCCAGACAGACCCATATTAACGACCTTGCAGGCTTCCTTGACATTACAGGTCGCCTTCAGCGTCTCCAGAAACCGCGCCCGCCGCCGCTGCGTCCAGCCATGTTTCGGCGTCTTGCGCCGCTGCGGCCGGGCCGGATCGCCATCCGCCCCCCGGCCCCGGCCCAACACCAGCCCCTGAGAGGAAGGCACAGGCACGCTGACCTTGTCACCACCGCCTCCCTCGCCCCCAGGCACTGCCGCGCCGAATACGTCCTCAATTCCCGCGCCCTGTCCCACCCGCGCCATCTTGCCTCCGGTTCCGCACCCGCCGGCAAAGAGAAAGGGCCGACCCGAAGGTCAGCCCTTTCTCTTTGCACCGCATCGGTGCGACTCACATTTTCCGACTATGCCCTTATGTACCGAATGAG
Organism: Sphingomonadales bacterium; assembly: GCA_006226685.1. GTDB lineage: Bacteria > Pseudomonadota > Alphaproteobacteria > Sphingomonadales > Sphingomonadaceae > Sphingobium. The sequence continues at coordinate 18,830 of SBGG01000104.1, read as the reverse complement.
CGTCACGATGTCAATATAAAATAACCAAATAGGAACATTTTCTCATGCCGCCACGGGAAATAATTCCCGTATCTGCCGCAACACATCGGGGTTTTCGATGGTCGGCGGAGTGGCGACATCCTCGCCATTGGCGATCTTGCGCAACGTCGCCCGCAATATCTTGCCCGATCGCGTCTTGGGCAACGCATCGACGACATGCACCTGCTTCAATGCGGCGACCGGCCCCAGTTCGTCCCGCACCAATGCGACGATTTCCTTCTCCATCGCGGCATGACCGGACTGACCGGCCTTCAGCACCACGAACGCCATCGGAATCATGCCCTTCAACACATCGTCGACGCCGATCACCGCGCCTTCGGCAACGGCCGGATGGGTGGCGACGATCTGCTCCATCTGCCCGGTGGACAGGCGATGGCCCGCGACATTGATGATATCGTCGGTCCGCCCCATGATGTTGACGAAGCCGTCCGCGTCGATATGCCCGGCATCGCCGGTTTCATAATAGCCTTCGAACGTCTCGAACGCCTTGGCATAACCGGCGGGATTGTTCCACAGGCTGGCATAATTGCCCGGCGCCAGCGGCAGCTTGACGGTAACGCTGCCCGATTGGCCGTTCGGAACGGAATGACCATTTTCGTCCAATATTTCGAAACGATAGCCCGGCACCGGAAAACCGGCGCTCCCCGCCTTGCGGCGCGTGTCGCCCAGGCCGAAACAGGTCGCCAGCCCCGCCCAGCCCAGTTCCGTCTGCCACCAATGGTCGATCACCGGCATGTCGAGCTGATCCTCGGCCCAGTGAATGGTTTCCGGATCGGCCCGTTCCCCGGCAAGGAACATCGCGCGCAACTTGCCGGTGCCGATCTCGCTGATGAACCGGCCCTCCGGGTCCTCCTTGCGGATCGCACGAATCGCTGTCGGCGCGGTAAAGAAAATATCGACATCATGCGCGGCAATGGTCCGCCAGAATGTGCCCGCATCCGGCGTGCCCACCGGCTTGCCCTCGAACAGCACTGTCGTGCAGCCCGCCAGCAAAGGCGCATAAACGATATAGCTATGCCCGACGACCCATCCAACATCGGACGCGGCCCAGAATACCTCCCCCGGCTTCGCCCCATAAATATTCGCCATGGACCAGCACAGCGCCACCGCATGCCCGCCATTGTCGCGCACCACCCCCTTGGGCGTGCCCGTGGTGCCGGAAGTGTAGAGAATATAAAGCGGGTCGGTCGCCGCCACCGGCACGCATCCGGCAGGCTCCGCCACCGCCACCTGTTCCGCCCAGTCAAGGTCCCGCGGCGCGATCAGCTCGGCCTGTGCCTGCGGCCGCTGCCACAATATGACATGATCAACCTTATGCCCGGCAATCTCCAGCGCATGATCGACCAGCGGCTTGTAAGGCAACACCTTCTGCCCCTCTATCCCGCAGGATGCGGTGAGCACAACCTTCGGCTGCGCGTCGTCGATACGCTTGGCCAGCTCGGGCGCCGCGAAACCGCCGAACACCACTGAATGGATCGCCCCCAGCCGCGCGCAGGCCAGCATCGCGAACAATGTTTCGGGGATCATCGGCATATAGATGACGACGCGGTCCCCCTTCACCACGCCCAGCTTCGCAAGCATGCCCGCCGTAACGGCCACCTGATCCCGTAACTCGACATAGCTATAGGTGCGGGCCTGCCCGGTCACCGGGCTTTCGTAGATGACCGCCGCGCGGGCGCCGTTCCCGGCCGCGACATGGCGATCCACCGCATTATGGCAGGTGTTGAGCATGGCGCCCGCAAACCAGCCCGCTCCCTCCGTCCAGGCCCGCGCGGGCGGCACGTCCCACTCCACCGAAGTCGCCGCATCAAGCCAGAAGGCTTCCGGGTCGTTCATGCTCTCCTGATAGGCGCGGTCGTAGCCCTTATGTTTATCCATGGTTCACCTGACGTCTCTACTAACGCTGATCTATTTTGCGCTTCATTATCCCCCTTTTCAACGCAGGGCGCAATTCGACCAAAGTCGGTAGGTCAGGCAGAGGACCGGGCAGCGCGCCCCTCGCCCCGGCGCATTACCGGGCAGCCCCTTACCCCCTTGGCACCGTCACCCGGGCAATCAGCCCGCCCATCGTACCGTTGCGGAATTCCAGCTTACCACCGAAGCGCTCCAGCAACCGGTGCGCGGTGGGTATACCCAGCCCGAAACCGGCAGTATCCCGGGCCCGCGCACTGTCGAGGCGGAAAAACGGGTCCAATATCTTCTCGAAGCAATCCTCTGGAATACCCGGCCCGTCATCGGCGATCTCGATCGTCCAGTCCTCACCCGCCGAAGCGATACGCAGATCGGCCCGATTCCCATAATGAAGCGCATTTTCCACCAGCGGCTGAAGCGCCAGCAACAACGGCTCCCGCCACGTCGTCACTTCAACGCGCGCAGGGGCCTTTAATTTCGCGCGCTCGCCAAAGGGTGCCAGCAGATCCCGAGTCGCTGCGGTCAGGTCGACCGGTTCGGGGTCACACTCCAGATGCTGCGCATAAAGAAACCGCTGAAGCGAACGTAACATCGCTTCCATCTCGTCGGCGCTGGAACTGACGATCTTCGCCACCTCTCCTTCCGCGACGAAATCCGAGGCCAGTTTGAGACGGCTGAGCGGCGTACGCAGATCATGGCTGATCGCCTCGAAGGTCCGCGCCTGATCATCAGTCAATCCTTCGATCCGGGCCTGCATATCGTTGAAGGAGCGGGCAAGCTCCCGCAAATCGGAGGGACCGGCTTCGCGCAACCGCACCATATGGCCATGCCCCATCTCCGCCGCCGCCGCGGACAGCCTGCGCAATGGCTCGGTCAGCAAACGCAGCGCGTAAAACCCGATGGCAAGGCAGATCACCGTGATAAGTAACGTCATCGCCGTCGCCCTGAGCACGATCGGCCAGCCGGTCGACAGATCGCGCGACCGGAAATTCAGCCATATTCCGTCGCCCAGACGCATCGATCCCACCAGATCGCGCCCACCGTCCGATCCGCGCTCGACATCGAGGGCCAGCGAACGCCGGGCCAGCTCCGGTTCCCACCTCAATATATGGTCGTGGATTTCGGTAATTTCATCCGCCGCACCGGATCGGACGATGGCCGGCGCCGTCGCTGTGGCCGCATCCAGATGATGCGTCGTCATGGTCGCGGCGGTATCGCCGGGCGCCAGCCGATGAACCCGGTCGCTGACCACCAGCAATTCGGCAACGCGCCGCGCATGGTCCTCGCGCAGCGCCTGCCGATCGATCGCCTCATAGAACAGGACGCTCGCGATCACCTCTACCGTGCCGATAATCAGGATCAGCACCATCGCATAACCCGCAAGGCGGTGCGAACGCAGGTGCGACAGGATCGCCCCTGCTCTGCCCTCCGGCACCATCAGTCGCGCCGGACCTTGACGACGGACAGCATCCGTTCCCGGCCGCTACGATCCGGCCAGCGGATCGACTGCCCTTCCCGCAGGCCGATCAGTCCGGCACCCACCAGCGTCAATATCGAAACCCGTCCCGAAGAGATATCCGCGTCGCGCGGATAGACCAGTTGAATCGTCCGGCTGGCGCCCGTCGCCTCATCGATAAATTCGGCACTCGCCATCATGGTGACGACATCTTCGGGAATTTTCCCTTCGCCATGAATATGGGCACGCGAAATCTCATCAAGCAGCAAAGCGCTGACCTGCGGCAAGCGTGCTTCGGCTTCGAGCGCAAGGCCAGCCAGCGCATCCGCCTCCCGGTCGATCATGTGGATGGGCGGGCGGGCAGCCGTCGCATGATTATGCATGGTACGGATTTCCTCTCTTTTGTGTTTTCGGTCCGGCCCGTTCCAGTAAATCGGGCGGGCCGCCTGTTTTGCTTCACATAGGGTTCTTCGCGTTCGCCCCCGGTCCCGGGCTGCAACGCACCGGTCCCGGGGGCTAGATGCCGGCGAGAAGCTGACCGCCACGAAGGGTGGAGCGCGAAAGGGTTACAAGACCGATCATTATGGAAAGAAGATGTCATCCCGGCAGGGCCAAGTCAATTTCCGTCCCCACCCTGCCCTTGCAAGGGCATGGGACCCGCCGACGAAAATTCCCTGCCCACTGCCACAATTCGCCTCTGGCCTCCCCGGAGCATTTCGGCTACCTCCCCGACCGATGCTATCGCGCCTCTATCAATGGATGCTGGCCAAGGCCGCACACCGTCATGCCGACAGGTGGCTCGCCGCCATCTCCTTCATGGAATCGAGCTTCTTTCCGATCCCGCCGCACCCGCTACTGGGCCTGATGTGCCTCGCCCGGCCGGAACGGGCGCTATGGTTCGGCTTCGTCTGCACGGTGGCATCGGTTGTCGGCGGCCTTTTCGGTTATGCGATCGGTCACTTCCTGTACGAAAGCGTGGGCGCAGCCATGCTCTCGGCGCTCGGGCTTTCCGAAAAATTCCCTGTCGCCGCCTGCTATTTGCGCGAATATGGCGCAGAGATCATCCTGTTGAAGGGGGCCACGCCGATCCCGTTCAAGCTGATCACCATCACCGCCGGGTTCATCGGCCTGTCGTTGTTCACCTTCCTCTGGGCCAGCGTCCTTTCCCGCGCGTTCCAGTTCATGCTGGTGGGCGCCTTGTTCTGGAAATATGGCGCGGCGATCAAACCTTTTATCGAGAAATATCTGGGTTGGCTGTCGGCCGGTTTTCTTCTGTTGCTGGTCAGCGGCTTTCTTGTCGCGGGAATGCTGGGCGGCGGAGGCGACAAGGCGAATGACAGTTGCGCCCGCGCGCCCGTGGCCGCGTCTGCCCTGTCATCCTGATTATCATGGAAGCCATGCGTCGCCACCCGCTCCTCCTCGCTCTGCTGGCGGGCGCGCTTTCGGCGACCGGCTTTGCTCCGCTCCAGCTCTGGCCGCTCGCACTCGCCTGCATCGCGCTGCTGCTCTGGCTGGCCGGGGAAGCCCAAACCCGCAAGCGCGCTTTTCTTACCGGCTGGTGTTTCGGCCTTGGTCATTTCACTGTCGGGCTGAACTGGATCGCCCATGCCTTCACCTTTCAGGATGCGATGCCGCACTGGCTGGGATATGGCGCGGTGGTCGCGCTCTCCCTCTATCTTGCAGTCTGGCCCGGCCTGGTAACGCTGACCCTGCGCCTCGCCCGGGAACGGTGCCCGGCGCTGCCCGCCGCACCGCTGTTCGCAGGGCTCTGGATCATCAGCGAATATGGCCGGGCAACACTCTTCACCGGCTTTGCATGGGATCCGCTGGGTCTGATCTGGCTCGGCACCGGCGTGGATCAGGCAGCACGGATCGTCGGCACCTATGGTCTTTCGGGCCTTGCCGCGCTCGCTGGCGGAGCCATGCTCGCCCTCGCAGGAAAACGCTGGCGGACCGGTCTGCCGATGCTGGCGGCCTTCGGCGCGATCGCTGTGCTGGGTTTCACCAACCTGCCCGGCGCTTCCGAAGCTCCCGGCACCGCCATCACCGTGGTTCAACCCAATATCAACCAGAACGAAAAATATGACGCCGCGCTGGAACAGGTGAATTTCGCCAAGCTCGCCGAACTGACCGGTCCCTCTTCTGCGAACCGCCCCCGCCTCGTCTTCTGGCCGGAGGCAGCGCTTCCCGCCTGGCTCGACATGGAGCCGGAGTGGCTGGCCCGCGTCGCCAGCCTGCTCGGCCCGCACGACCTGCTGATGACCGGCGGCGCGAAAGTCTATTTCCGCGATCGCGGCAAAGGCTTCTACACCGACCGCACGCTGATCGGCGCCAATAACAGCGCGTGGGTGGTGACACCCGACGCGCGCCTGCCCGCCCGCTATGACAAGGCACATCTCGTCCCCTATGGCGAATATCTGCCCATGCGCGCCTTCCTCGAACCACTCGGCTTATCCCGCCTCGTGCCCGGCGACACCGATTTCTGGCCCGGTCCCGGCCCGCGCTCGCTGCTCCTGCCTGCGGACGGAACGCATCGCGCCGCGATGAAAATGGGCGTGCAGATCTGTTACGAAATCATCTTCTCCGGCGAAGTGATCCACCGCCAGAATCGCCCCGCCTTCCTCTATAATCCCTCGAATGACGCCTGGTTCGGCGACTGGGGCCCGCCCCAGCATCTGGCGCAGGCAAGAATGCGCGCGATCGAGGAAGCAATGCCGATCATCCGATCGACCCCGACCGGCATTTCGGCGGTGATCGACGGCCATGGCCGTCTGATCGCACAGATTCCCCTGCATCAGGGCGGCGCGATCAACGCCACCCTGCCCCCGGCCCTGTCGCCCACGCCGTTCGCCCGCTTCGGCAACCTGCTGCCCCTCGCCCTCGCGCTGGCCTTGGTCGCTTTGTCCGTTGCAAGCACGCGGTTCCGGCGCTAAGGCACCTACCGCACATAAAGACTTCTTTATACGCAGATACAGCAACTGACTGGGACAACCATGCGTCAAAATTATCTGTTCACGTCCGAAAGCGTTTCCGAAGGCCATCCCGATAAGGTCGCCGACCAGATTTCCGATTCGATCGTCGACTTGTTCCTGTCGAAGGATCCTGAGGCCCGCATCGCCTGCGAAACCCTGACCACGACACAGCTCGTCGTGCTCGCGGGCGAAATACGGTGCAAGGGCGTCTATGAGGATGGCGCATGGGCTCCCGGCGCGCTGGACGAGATCGAACGGACCGTCCGCAATACGGTGCGCGAAATCGGCTATGAGCAGGAAGGCTTCCACTGGGAGACGCTGCGCTTCGAAAATAATCTGCACGGTCAGTCCGCCCATATTGCGCAGGGCGTCGATGCCAGCGGCAACAAGGACGAAGGCGCGGGCGATCAGGGCATCATGTTCGGTTTCGCCTGTGACGAAACGCCGGACCTGATGCCGGCGACACTCTATTACAGCCACCGCATCCTGCACCGCATGGCCGCCGACCGTCATTCGGGCGCGGCGCCTTTCCTCGAACCCGACGCCAAGAGTCAGGTCACGCTGCGTTTCGAAAACGGCAAGCCGGCCGCATGCACGGCGGTCGTCGTGTCGACCCAGCACGCACCGGGCTATGACGCGGGCGAAAAGGAAGCCGAGCTCAAGGCCTATGTGAAGAAAGTCGTGGCCGACATCGTTCCGGCCGAACTACTGTCGGATGAAACCGTCTATCACATAAACCCGACCGGCAGCTTCGAAATCGGCGGACCGGATGGCGACGCAGGCCTGACCGGCCGCAAGATCATCGTCGACACCTATGGCGGCGCGGCCCCCCATGGCGGCGGGGCGTTCAGCGGCAAGGATCCGACCAAGGTCGACCGCTCGGCCGCCTATGTCACCCGCTATCTCGCAAAGAATGTGGTGGCGGCCGGTCTCGCCAAGCGCTGCACCATCCAGATCGCCTATGCGATCGGCGTTTCGGAGCCGCTGTCGCTCTATGTCGACACCCACGGCACCGGCACGGTCGCCGACGACAAGCTGGAAAGCGCGATCACTAAGGTCGCGCAGGATCGGCTCGGCGGCATGACCCCGCGCGGCATCCGTGCCGGCCTCGGCCTCAACAAGCCGATCTACCGCACGACCGCGGCCTATGGCCATTTCGGTCGCACCCCGAACGGCGATTTCTTCCCGTGGGAGCGCACCGATCTGGTCGACGCACTAAAGGCCGCACTCTAAACCTGTTTGCTCCGGGCGCCGATGGCGCCCGGTCAACAGGCGGGCGGCGCGTGGAGGCTGCTCTACCAACGGGGCGGCATACCGGAGTTCCGGAAAACCAAAGGCATTCACGGCTGGCCCGACATCGTGGTCGGCGGTCCCCGATTCTGTTTTCCGGTGGTGCGCCGGAACGGCAAGACCTACACCCTCACCCGCCGCGCATAGGAGGGGAAACCTTGCGCCCGCTGAAGTGCGTAAACAGCTCCTCACGGGCGGATCACTTTTACCTCCCGATCGCCCCATTCCCTTTCGCGACAAATATCGTTAAGCGCCCGCCCCATGACAGCGCATAAATCCGGTGATCCTACCACCCTCAACCGTCTCTATGGCCGCCAGTCGGGGCACAAGCTGCGTCCCGGCCAACAGCAACTTGTCGATGAGCTGCTGCCCGCCATCTCCATCCCGGAAGAGGGGCCGATCACTGCGGAAAGCCTGTTCGGCTATGATCGCCCGCTGCATTTCGAAATCGGCTTCGGGGGCGGCGAACATATGGCCTATCGCGCCGACATGCTGCCCGATCATGGCTTCATCGGCTGCGAACCCTTTCTCAACGGTGTGGTTTCCGCGCTCGGCCATGTGCGGGATCAGCACCTGCCCAATATTCGCCTGCACATGGGCAATGCGCTCGACATACTCGCCCGCATTCCCGATGGCGCGCTCAGCTTCGTCTATCTGCTCCACCCCGACCCCTGGCCCAAGGCGCGTCACGCCAAGCGACGGATGATGAACAAGGGGCCGGTCGACATGATCGCGGCCAAGCTGAAACCGGGCGGCGAGTTCCGCTTCGGCACCGATCACCCGGTCTATCTGCGCTGGGCGCTGATGGTGATGAACGGGCGCGAGGATTTCCAATGGTTGTGCGACAAGCCCGAGGATTTCCTGAAACGTCCCGGCGGCTGGCCCGAAACCCGCTATGAGGCCAAGGCGCGACGGCAAGGACATGAGGTGTGGTATTTTCGCTGGAAGCGCACTGAGGCGTAGCATAGCGTTGATTTTTCGACCTTTTTTCTAAGCCTTACTGCGCTACACTAGCAGTCTCTTGGCGGCTTTTTCCGCTTCGGTGATTGCTGGGTGATTGCTGGAAAGCACCTGCAGGAGGCTCGAAAATGGCTACAGGAAGAATAGGTAAGCGCGCGGTCGATGCGATGCGTTCGGCTGGCGTTGCCGGCTTCTTATGGGACGAGGATATCAAAGGCTTCGGGATGAAAGTCACTTCATCCGGTGCGGCATCCTACATCCTGCAATATCGAATGGGTGGGCGAGAATCCAAGACACGCCGGTATACGATCGGCGGACATGGTTCTCCTTGGACACCCACTACGGCAAGAGCTGAAGCTGAACGGCTCAGTTTGCTCATTGCGCAAGGCACCGACCCTACCGAAGCGGAGAAACAACGACGCCGGGAAGCCGTCGATCTCGCCTTCGACAACTATGCCGACCGGTTCGCACAATCATGTACGGGCAAGGGATGGATAACTCTCGTGAAGCGTTCGTTCCGGCTTCATGCAAAGCCGGTCTTGAGCAACAAGCCCCTGCCTCACATTACGCGAGCGGACATCGTGGCGGTGTTCGATCGAATGCCCGCTGAGCAAGTTGCCAACAAGCGCAACGTCTTCGCGGTTTTGAGACGCATGTTCCGCTGGGCTGTTAGCAGAGGTGATATTGAACGTAGCCCGATGGAGGGCATGGAGACACCGCCTCCTGTCAAGCCTAGGGACCGCTGGTTGTCCGATGAGGAGCTTCCCCGGATATGGAAGCAAGCCCCTAAAACGCATCACTGCTTCGGGCCGATCGTGCGCCTGCTCATCACGACGGGCCAACGTCGCGAGGAAGTGGCGGGGCTTACCTGGGAAGAGCTGGATAGAGCCGAGCGCATGTGGACGCTAAGGGGGGAAAGGACGAAAAATGGAGAGCCAAACAGCGTTCCCCTCAACGATCTCGCGGTAGCCGTTCTGGATGGTGTCGCAGGAGGGAAAAATTGGCCCCGACGCGGCAAGGTTTTCCCAACGTCTACCGGCGGTCCGTTCACCGGCTATCATAAGGGAAAGTTGAAGCTGGACCATCTTTTGGAGAAAGATGGCGGTGATCCTATGCCGCCGTGGCGCCTACATGACCTTCGGCGCACATTGGCAACGGGCTTTCAAAGACTCGGTGTGCGCTTTGAAGTCACGGAAGCAGTTCTGAACCACGTTAGCGGATCACGGGCTGGCGTCGCAGGGATTTATCAGCGTCACGACTGGAAAGATGAAAAGCGCGAAGCGCTGCGCTGTTGGAACGAACATATTGCTGGGTTGCTAGCAAAGATGGAAAAACCAAAGCACCCCTAGGTTTCGCGCCGCCGGTTTGTCGGGCTATTGATCCCTGACGAACACCGACGGCGCGCAACCTCGGCTACTGACTATTCAGCATCGTCCAAGCCGCCCAATCGCATTGGGGCGCCTCACTCGGTTTGCTTGTTGGCCCCGCATAGCCTCCAAAGCAGCAATTCGCCTTTCGGTCGCCGGATGCGTCGAGAACAGCTCTGAAACGTGCGTTGGCACGATGTAGAGTTGTGCCGCTGCGGGATTGCGTTCGGAAACCGGGTTAGGAATCCTCTGGGCCGGGGAGGCGATTTTCCTCAGAGCCGAAGCCAGGGCCGCAGGATTGCCGCAAATCTCCGCACCGGCACGGTCAGCACCAAATTCCCGAGTACGGCTTATAGCCATCTGCACAATCATCGCCGCAAATGGTGCGACCACGACTGCTGCGAGCAGCGCCAAGGGATTGGACCTGTTGTCATTGCTGAAGAAGAAGCCAAAATTAGCGATCATGGAGATGGCGCCGGCGATCGTAGCTACCATCGTCATAATCAGCGTATCGCGATTGCGGATGTGACCTAACTCATGCGCCATCACGGCTGCGATCTCTTCGTGCGAAAGCATGCGCAAGAGACCCGTCGTTGCTGCAACCGCAGCGTGGCCGGGATCGCGTCCGGTCGCAAAGGCGTTCGGATGAGGGCTATCGATAATATAGACTTTGGGAACCGGCAAACCGGCCCGGATCGCGAGCTCACGAACCATTCCATAGAATTCAGGGGCGCTGGTGGCGTTCACTTCGCGAGCCCTGTGCATGGACAATACGATTTTGTCCGCATTCCAGTATGTGAAAAAGTTCATCGCCGCCGCCAGTACGAGCGCGATCAATGCGCCGCTGGAGCCGCCGATCATGTAGCCGAGGCCCATGAAAAGCGCGGTCAAGGCAGCGAGCAGAATGAATGTCTTCATCGTGTTCACTGTGGGTCCTCCAACCTGTTATTCAGCACTGATTTAGGTGAAGGACGACCTGTTTCAATTCCTGGTGAACCCGAAAATTCGGCGAAATGCAGCGTGTCCGCGCGCCGCGTAACTCCCGCCCTGTGCGCATAATGCGACACTGCTCATACGCGCGCCATTCGACGCAGGTTTTGAACGTCTATGTGGTCTTGATGGAACCCGCGAAAGTCGCTTGCACCAGGCCATCCAGAGCCGCGCCTCCACCACGATATCGGGCAACCCAGTATGTGAAAGGTCAGCGCGAGGCTAAAGTGCGGATCGGGCAACGGCAGAGTGAGAGGCGCGATTATTGTTCTGAAGCTGCCTCTCCCTTTTCAGGTGGAACAGGCGTCATTGGCGTCTTGGGCAGCTCCACCGGGACCGCAAGGGGATCAGGTTCGGTTACTATCAATTCCCCACCGCTGATATCCTTAGCGCCAGGAACATAGGTTACCTCCTTTTCCTCTTCCTGGCCAAACGGGCCAATGAACCAAACGAGGAGAGCGATCGCCAGCAAAGCTGCCAGTATCCAGGGAAGCTTTCTGGGAACAGTTTCAAGGAAGGGTTTGTCGGACAATTCCGCCTCCTTCTGGTCAATCATTAACTGTCGTTTCGAGATTATCGATCTGCTTATCTATTGATTCAAACAGATCCCTCGATTCGTTCTTGGCGGAGACCTTCTTCTTCAAATCCTCTATGTCCCGAGCAAGCTTCTCATAAAGGCTGTCATTGCCGTATGTCAGAGCCCTCGCGAGCTCCACCTGATACGAGGCATTGTCGATGAAGATGGTGGGGTCGATTTGCGATTTCTCTGACTCTTCGTCCGCCGCCTTCGCAGAGCCGTCTTGCAGCTGTTTCTCTGCGGCACTCAGCATTGCCTGAGCACGCAAAAGCGGAAGCGGCAGAACCTCTTCCTCGATCACCAGGGTCGATAAAGCAGTGTTGAGGGCGGATTTAGCCTCAGCCAACTTGCCTTGATCGATGAGACGAGCAGCCCCTCTGATGGCGGCAGGATATGTTGCGAGGGGAATATTGGTGGTGTGGATCCGAATCTCGCTGGCGAAGGTTTCCATCAACACTCGCGCGTCCTGCAGACGCCCCTCCTTCACGAGCGCTTCAATTCTGTCCCGGATTTTCCTGACGTCGGCGACTGTCGCGATGATGTCTGTGCGGCTGGTCACGACATCAACGGGCGCCAGCGCAAGGCCCGGATCCCGAGCCAAGATTATGTCGAGCCTGCCCGTAGCTGTCGCGAGGGCATCCAGCGCTTTCTTTCCGTCTTGCTTGTCGAGATGCTCGATCGCAAGTTTGGTCTGCTGGAGCGCCTCCACAGCTTCGGAAAGAAGTTCGGCGCGCTTCTTGGTGACTTCATCACCTGCTTTTTCACCAACAGATGCTCCAACTGCTTCTGTCGCCTCCGCTTGGCTCGGCGGGGCTGTAGATTCCTTGTCGCTTTCCTGAGCGCTTGCGCTGACGGATACGCCAAGGAGCAACGCAGCATAGAGACCTCTGACCGAGACCCGATTCAGTACCCGTATTCTGCGGCACTTCTTATTCTGATCCATCGTGCTTCCCTTCCCTAAGGCAATTTTCAGACTGGGCCGGCCTTCATTTTCAGCGGCATGAAGATCATGCCGACGCCTCGAATTGGCAGACGCTAATTTGCGTAAGGCAGGCAGCCGATCCGGCTTTCCGATCGGAGTTACGGGACCGCCACAAGCGAGCGCTGGCAGCCCATGCGCTGAGAGAGACAAGATGTAAGAGCTCTCCATCCATGAAGCTCTTCTTCCATCAGGTGGTAGACGGCGCACTGATCTGAATCAGTGCCTCCTGCATCGGCGTTCTGCTCTCGCAAATCTCTTCATCCTGTCGGACGAGGCGCGCTTCTATGACCCGCGAAGGCAGGCTTTTCAGCTCCGCGCCCGATCTGGCGTGAAGACATGGCTTTTGGACAAGCCCTACAAGAACGCCTGAATTGCTCCTACGCCGCTTGCGACAAGAGCACCGGCCTTTCGATTTCGGATGAGCCGCGCAGTCGCTGGAGAAAACTGTCACACCACCAAGCCGCATCTTCCCGGTTCACGATGTCGTATAGCGAGCGCCAGCGACGCTTGCGCTCTGCGACCGGCATCTTGAGCGCCTGTTCGATAGCTTCCGCTAATTCGTCAGCGCTGAATGGATTGATGGTGAGCGCCTCTTTCAGCTGAGCCGCCGCTCCGGTGAATTTCGACAGAATAAGGACTCCGGGATTTTCAGGATCCTGTGCCGCGACGAACTCCTTCGCCACAAGGTTCATGCCGTCCTGAAGTGGAGTCACGAGCCCGATCCGGGCCGCCCGGAAGATTCCCGCAAGTTGCTGCCTGCTGTGCTCACGGTTCACATAGCGGATCGGCACCCAGTTCGAGGTCGCATGTTTGCCGTTGATGCGGCCTGAAAGAGCTTCGAGTTCTTCGCGGATATGACTGTAGCACGGAATGTCATTGCGCGCGGGCGGTGCGATCTGGAGCAGGAAAATCTGCTCCTGCATATCGGGCCGCGCGGAGAGGAAACGGTCATAACCGGCAAAACGCTGCGGTAGCCCTTTTGAAAAGTCCAGCCGATCGACTCCGGCGATCATGCTCCTGCCATTCGCGCTTTCCATGGAAGCCTGATGGCTGGCCCGCGCCTCGGGGCTGGCCAGCAAATCTCGATATTCGGCTGCATCAATACCTACGGGCAGAGCGAGGACCCTGATGCAGCGGCCTTCGAATTCGATCAGGCCATCCTCAGTCGGAGAGATGCCGAGTTCGCTTTCGAGATAATCGAGAAAGGCCTGTCGGTAATCTTCAGTTTGAAAGCCGATCACGTCATAGCACAGCAAGGCTTGAACCATCCTGGCATGGTCGGGCAGAGCGGTCAGTATCGAACGGTGCGGCCAGGGCGTGTGCAGGAAGAAGCCGATCCTGTTGTCGCACCCCAACGCGCGCAGTTCATTTGCCACCAGGAACAAGGGATAATCGTGCACCCAGACAAGGTGGTCCTCCTCGATTAAGGGCATAATTGACCGGGCCAAACGGGAATTGCCCCGCTCATAGCCGTCCGTAAAATGACGTTCGAATTCCGCAAGATCGGTACGGCCGTGGAGCATCGGCCACAATGTCCGGTTGGCATACCCATTCACGAACTCATCAATATCGGCGGCGTCCAGATCGACACTCGCCATCCGCATCCCGTCGCGGCATTCGAGTTTCAACGAACCGGTAAAGCGTTCGGTGACTTTGCCGGACCAGCCAAACCACAGCGCATTCCGACCTGCCATTGCCGATACGATTGGCTGCGGCAGGCCACCTCCATGCGCTTCGGCTTCGCCTTCAGCCAAGGCATGAACGAGACTAGAAATGACGATCAGTCGTTCCATGGCTCTTCCTCATCATACCATCGACAGAACTCGCACGTCGCCCGTACGATCCAGAACATCGACCAGAACCTTCTCGCCCGAGCGCCTCAACATGATGTCGGCACGTCCATCGCCGGCGCGAACGTGGCGAATGTGGAGTTCATCCAGAAAGTTCGGCAAAACAGGTTCGCTGAAAATGATGTGTTCGGCCTTCGCATCGAAACTGAGGCCGAGACTCGATTGAATCAGGAAGAGCGGCGCGGCCGCGGACCATGCCTGCGGAATGCAGGCCACCGGATAAAAGGTCGGACCCTGTACCGGACGACGGGGGAAGCCGCAGAACAACTCCGGAAGACGGCGGAGGTCGACATAAGTTGAAGCGCCCATCAAGGCCTCGAAAATCATCGAAGCCTCCAGCCGGAATCCATAACGGGAGAAGCCCGCCGCAATCAACGCGTTATCATGTGGCCAGATCGAACCATTATGATAACTCATGGGATTGTATCGGGCTTCGGTGGTGGCAATCGTACGAATGCCCCAGCCGGAAAAACTGGAAGGCGACATCAATGTCTCGACGACGGCAGCGGCGCGCTCGGGCTTGGCAAGCCCGGTAAAGAGAACGTGTCCCGCATTGGACGAACGAACCCGGCAGGGCCGTTTCTCTCCATCCAGTGCAAGAACGTATGTACGGAGATCCTCGTCATAGAAGTCGCGGTCGAACCGCTCGCGTAACGCCTCGGCCCGCATTCTCAGTGACTGGGCCTCCTTGGCGTTGCCCAGTCGATCAAGCATCGCGGCCCCGGCTTCCCACGCTCCATAGACATAGGCTTGCACTTCAGCGAGCGCGATCGGTCCAGCTGCCAGGCGACCGTCTGCATGGAAAACAGAGTCGTAACTGTCTTTCCAGCCCTGGTTGGCCAGCCCTTCCTGCGTGTGTCGGCCATATTCGACATAGCCGTCGCCATCCCGGTCGCCATGGTCCTGGATCCAACGCAGGGCGGCTTCGACATTCGGCCAGATAGCTCGGGCGAATTCGACGTCATCTGTACGCTGAAGGTATGCGCCGGCCAGGATGACAAAGAGGGGGGTGGAATCGATGCTGCCGTAGTAGTGGCGGAACGGCACTTCTCCCAATTCCGCCATTTCACCGCGGCGAACCTCATGGAGGATCTTGCCAGGTTCTGCATCGGCGGCCGCATCGAATTCCTTTGCCTGTTTCGCCGCGAGATAGGACAGGACACCGCGAGCGATTTCCGGATCGATCCACAGCGTTTCCAACGCTGTAATAAGCGCGTCGCGCCCGAAGATCGTGCTGAACCAGGGAATGCCGGCGTATGGATAGGGGCCATGCTCCGTGTCTGTGACAAGCATGTAGATGTCCGCCACACAGCGGCGAAGCGCCTGATTGAAAATCTCATTGGATGATGCGACTGCGGCAGCCCGCGAGGAAGATGCGCGCAACGCCCTCCTTGCAGCCCGGAACGAGCGTATGAAAGAGGTACGCAGATCCTGGTTCAGATCCGCTTCCCCGCAATGCACCTCAATAAGAATGGATTGCCGCTCGCCTGCCCCCAATTCGAATGAGAAGACAGCCTGATCGTGGCTGATAACCTGTGGCTGCGGTGAAAACCTCAGAGTGGTATGACGCGTCAGATTGTCGCGGCCAATATAGCTCAGCACCACATGGTCATCACCGAACACCGGAGAGCATCGCTCTCCGCGCTTTGGGCGAACCGTGCCGCGCACCTCGAACAGATCGGCGAAATCAGCGGCGTAACCGATCTCCACTGACAATCGATGCGGCTGATCGTCGTAGTTGAAGAGCGACAGCCGTTCATATGCGACGCCGTTCCAGAGGAAGCGCGTCCTGCGGATGTGGACGAGGTCATTCCGCAAGACGCATTCGCCGCCCTCATCGTGGATATCCGGATTCGTTAGATCACAGGTCAACGTCGCATTGTCGTCTCTCAATGCGGAACTGAGAAGAATCGGCCGCACCCCGCCCATGAGTGTCAGATAGAAATGCGAGAGATGGCGTGTATCCCGGTGATACAGCCCTTCCGGACTTCCATGGCCGCTGATGGCATCCCCACTGTGATCGAACACCGCGAACGTATCGCCGTGCTTGAGCGTACGCGGTCTTCGTTCATGCAACGAGGCAGTTGCCGGAACGAAGAACTGAGTTGGTGCTTTCGCGATGCCATTGGGCTCTGTCGCCCGGGCAGAATCTGAACCAGCTACGGCCATATCCATCTCGCTTCCCCTCGCCTGAATCAGGCTTCACTTTCGAGTGTCGGATCTGCTTCGACTAACCTGTCGACATCCAGGCCATCCAGATATCCTCTGTGCAGTGACTTGTAGATTTTCACATAGTCTTGGGCCATCCGTTCGACCGAGAAACGTGCTTCAAATGCCGTTCGCACGGCCGCACGGTCCAGCGCGTCAAGCCGCTGCACGGCCTGGACCGCCTCGTCCACATCGGTGACAATGTAACCTGACACCCCTTCGTCGATCACTTCCGGCACGGAACCGCAACGAAAGGCGATGACGGGCGTACCGCATGCCATCGCCTCGATCATCACCAGCCCAAAAGGTTCGGGCCAGTCGATTGGAAACAGAAGTGCACGGGCATTGCCCAGAAATTCCGCCTTCTGATGTTCGTCGATCTCCCCGATGAATTCGACATTGGGATTGGCCGCGATCATCGGAGCGATCATTTCATCCCAGTATGTCTGATCGGCCTTGTCCACCTTGGCGGCGATCCTGAGCGGCATGCCGGAACGAGCAGCGATCTCAATTGCCCTGTCGGGGCGCTTTTCAGGAGAAATGCGACCGAGAAAGGCAAGATAGTCTCCCTTTGCTTCCAGTGTGGCCGGCAAGAGATCGCGCGGAAGCCCGTGGTAGACGGTGCCCGCCCAGTTGACGGGCGGCATCGGTTGACGCTGGTGGTCCGAGATGGACACCAACGGCATATCCGAGAAGCGGCGGTAGAAGGGCTGAAGATCGGGAAGATCCAAACGACCGTGAAGGGTCGTCAGCGTCTTGTTCGCAAAACTGCGGGTCAACGGCGCATGCAGCAGGTCGATATGGAAGTGGAGAACGTCGAACTCGTGGGCCCGCCGCGCCACCTCATCCAGCAGGATCATGTGATGAGGAATGGCATCGACAATCAACGGATTGAGGCGGAGCGCGGTCTCTGTAATCGGAACCAGTTCCGCTGCGGTCGTTGAGTCCCCGCTGGCGAATAGCGTTACATCATGGCCCTGTCGGACCAGTTCTTCGGTCAAGTAGGAAACAATCCTTTCCGTGCCTCCATAAAGGCGCGGCGGTACGCTTTCGGCGATCGGAGCAATCTGGGCAATCTTCATGTTTCAATCCTCCATGCACGGAGCAGGCAGGGAGAATTGCCCAGCTCCCCGCATGCCGATTGGAACCAGAAAGAGTGTGAAGGGCCCCGGCGCGAGCGCCGGGGCCAGCTGCCGTATTAGAAATCCATCGCCGGCATGGGAGCAGGCGTGTCTTCCTTCGGCAGTTCAGCGACCAGTGCCTCGGTGGTAATAAGCAGCGAGGCGACTGACGCTGCATCCTGCAGCGCGGTGCGGACGACCTTGGCCGGGTCGATGACACCGGACTTCACCAGATCCTCGTATTCGCCGGTCGCGGCGTTGAAGCCCTGGTTATAGTCATCGCTTTCGAGCAGCTTGCCGACGATGTAAGCGCCATCCTCGCCAGCATTGTCCGCGATCTGCCGTGCCGGGGCCCGCAGCGCGCGGCGGACGATGTCAATGCCCGACTGCTGGTCGTCATTCGCTGCCTTGAGACCATCGAGGGCCTTAAGCGAACGCAGCAGGGCAATGCCGCCACCCGGCAGGATGCCTTCCTCGACCGCGGCGCGGGTCGCGTGCAGCGCATCGTCGACACGGTCCTTGCGCTCCTTGACCTCGACCTCGGTTGCGCCGCCGACACGAATGACGGCGACACCGCCGGCGAGCTTCGCCACCCGCTCGTGCAGCTTCTCACGGTCGTAATCGCTGGTCGTGGTCTCGATCTGCGCCCGAATCTGGCTGACGCGCGCATCGATGTCCGCGCGGTTGCCGGCGCCATCGACAATGGTCGTGTTGTCCTTGTCGATGATGACCTTCTTGGCGCGGCCCAGCATGCCGAGCGTGACGTTCTCGAGCTTGGTGCCAAGCTCCTCGCTGACCACGTTGCCTGCCGTGAGGATGGCGATATCCTCGAGCATGGCCTTGCGGCGATCACCGAAGCCGGGCGCCTTGACAGCAGCCACCTTGAGGCCGCCGCGCAGCTTGTTGACGACAAGCGTGGCCAGGGCCTCACCTTCGACATCTTCGGCAATGATGAGGAGCGGACGGCTCGACTGCACGACCTGCTCAAGGACCGGCAGCAGCGCCTGGAGGTTCGACAGCTTCTTCTCGTGGATCAGGATATAGGGATCCTCGAGCTCCACCTTCAGCTTTTCTGCATTGGTCACGAAGTAAGGCGAGAGGTAACCG
>SBGG01000071.1 GCA_006226685.1 Sphingomonadales bacterium | reverse complement strand
CTCTACCGGGGGACAATCTGTCCTGCTATGTCGGCGACCAAACGCAGCGAAAACCGCAAGGCATCACCGCGTCGGTGAGAGGCCATATATGCCCCACCCCCTCAACCGTCAAACACTTTTTGCACTTTTGTTGCGGAAAATCTCGGAAGCACGGAAATCCGGGAAAAACGATGATTGGAAGGCCATTGGCGCCCCTCCTCCACCTTCATCGCCCTTCACATGATATAGGTCGCTTATAGTCGATGGTCGGCCAGCCGCTCTTCCCATTCACGCGCACGCTCGGCGCAACCGGCAATGTACAAGGATTGTCCGCCGAAATTCTCCAGCACTGAATCGACCCGCCAATGTTCACATCCTCGATTCCGGCCGCTCTCGAATCGTCCGACCGGCGATTAAGCATTGGCAAAAAAAGAGACTCACCCTATTACCCCCCGGCAGGCAGTTGCTCGTCATCTGCCTGAATGATCGCGCCGGTGCCTCGGAAGAGGCTTAAAAGGGAAGGCGGTGCGGATGATCGCGGAGTTTCCGCTTCATCCAATTCCGCAGCTGTCCCTGCAACTGTAAGCGGCGAGCGCGATGCACATTCGCTCCCCATCCACCCGGACGGGAAGCAGCCACTGGGCCGGACGCAAAATCATGCGGGGCCTGGGAAGGCCGTGCATCAAGCCCTGACCCGCAAGCCAGGAGACCTGCCAGCGTTTTGGTCGCTCTTGCTGCGGTCCAGGGGATGGCCATGGCACGGTAACTCTCCGTCTGAGCGACGAACCAATGCGGCAGGGCCGCATCGGTGCACGGTAACGGGCGTCATGCGCCCGCCCGTCGTCGCGCGCCGGCCGTCTGCGGACGCTGCCCCCAAAAGGGCGGCGGGCCGACGGTATACCCTGCCGCCCGAACAAGCTCAGGCGCCAAAAGGGTTATTCATGAAAAAAATCATTATTGCATCCCTGTTGGGAACGGGCATTACCACGCCCGTTTTCGCCCAGAACATGGTTGCCCCGGATACGGCGTTGTCAGGCGACGGCATCGTCGTTACCGCCAGCCGTCTCAACCTCGAACCGCGCCAGATCGGCAGTGCGGTCACCGTCATTACTCATGACGATATTCAGCAGAACCAGACCGTGTTCATCAAGGAGATCATGCAGGATCTGGCGGGCATGCAGATCACGACCGACAGGCCAGGCGACTATTCGCAGGTCAGCATCCGCGGATCGGACAGCGATCAGGTGCTCTGGCTGATCGACGGTATCCGGCTGGGCGATCCCAGTTCCACCAGCACCCAGTTCCAGCCCGACCATCTGGTTTCCAGCGACATTGCGCGCATGGAGGTGCTGCGCGGCAATCAAAGTTCGCTATATGGCTCCGATGCGATCGGCGGCGTCGTCAACATCATCACCCGGCGTGCGACCGAAGAAGGCATAAGCTTCAATGCCGAGGGCGAAGGTGGCTCCTATGGCACCGTCAACGGCGGCGCGTCCGTTCTGGGCAAGACCGGTCCGCTGGATTTCCGCCTGACCGCCACCGGCTACAGCCATGACGGGCCATCGCTGGCCGACCCCCGCACCGCCAGCCCGGCAGGCTCCGTGACCGAGGATGACGGTTATTGGCGCTATGGCTTCAGCGGCCGCGCCGGTCTTGCTGCGACCGACACCCTCTCCTTCCAGCTTATCGGATTCTGGCAGAAAGCCCACACCGACAATGACGGCACCACCACCGACAGCGCAGGTTCCGAAACCGTCCGCAAAAGGGAGTATGCAGCCGCAGCACAGGCCAATTATGAAAGCAGCGACGGCAAGTTCAAAGCCGACGCCAGCTATAGCCGCTTCGTCTCCCGCCGCCTTTATTTCGGCACGTCCAATCTGGACGATGGCAATCTCTATAAGGGGACGATGGACAGCGCCTTTCTTGACCTGAGCTACAAGGGCGATGACTGGTACAGCCTTGCCGCCGGTGTCAGCTATATCAAGGAGAAAACCCACCAGATCACCCAGGACTGGCTCTCCGGCGATCCCGTTCCCTTCGACGCATCGGTCAACACCAAGTCGGTTTATGGAGAAATCGCGCTCCGCCCGATCGACAATCTGACGATCACCGGGGCCGCCCGCGTAGACGACAACAGCCGCTTCGGCAGTTTCGACACCTATCGCGGCACCATCGCCTATGTCGTGCCGGGCGCGCTGGGCGCGGACAGCGTGAAATTCCGCGCCAGCTACGGCACGGGCGCGAAAGCCCCCAGCCTCTATCAGCTGTTCGAACCAACCTATGGCAATGTGGATCTGACCCCGTTGAAAAGCCGGGGCGGCGATTTCGGCGTGGACATGAACTTCGACCGGCTCATCGCCCAGATTTCCTATTTCTTCAACAAGACGCGGAATGATTTCGGCTTCGATTACGCGACCTACCGCTATGCCCAGTTCGGTCATACGCGTCAGCAGGGCGTGGAACTGGCCCTCGTCTATACTCCCGCCGAATGGCTGAGCCTCCGCCAGAGCTTCACCTATCTGGAAGCAAAGGCGGATGAGGATGAGGACGGCCTCTATATCGATATGGGTCGGCCGAAACATTCGGGCAGCACGTCGGTTACGGTAGCGCCGGTGGAGCGGCTCTCCTTTACCGCGCGGGCGCGCTACCGTTCCCGCAACGAGTCCAGCTATGGCGGATCGACCAAGGCCTATGCGGTGGTGGACTTGCTCGCCTCCTACGGCATCACCGACCGGATCGAGATCTATGGCCGGGTCAGCAACCTTTTCGATAAATGGTATCAGATGAGCTACGGCAAGAACGCCCTGGGCCGCGCGGCCTATGGCGGCGTGCGGGTGCGCTTCTGATCCCCCCTGGGGGGCGGCTGACGGCCGTCCCCCTTTCCATTTTTCGGGAGACGCACTCATGCATCCTGTCACGCCTGCCGAAGACCATATCGACGGAGCAAACGGGCTCGCGCGATGCTGCGCGGATTCTCGCCATGGAGACCGGCGGTCCTGTCGTGGACGAACCGCTCTCCTCATCGTCCCGCCGGCGCGAACCGGCAGGGCAGAAACCTGATCCCGAACCGCTATTCCTCGCCGCGGACACACGCTCACGATTGACGCTGCACGCAACAGCCACTATCCCGGCCGGTGCGACAGGTTCCCCCTGACCGGGGATTAAAATGAGAACGGGGTGCAATCCCCCGGCTGCCCCTGCAACTGTGAGCGGATAGCCATGTGCCATCAGGCCATTGGGGTCATCCCGACCCCGAGAAGGCGGCACATAAAGGCAATGACCCGCAAGCCAGGAGACCTGCCTTTCGCCGTCGTCTTTCGTGCGGACAGGGTGTGCCGGGCGGACGGGGGTGAACCCGAATGACGACATCAACCGGTCCGCGCATCGCGCGGGGCTGTGTCGTCGTGCCTGGTGGCCGTCGGCTTGCCCCGGGCGGGAACGGACCTTGTCGTAAGGTTCGAATCCATGTCTTTTTCCGCCGTTTCCTCTTCCGAAAACCGGGCATCCACGCTCTGGATCGTCCTGTTGACCGCCGCCAGCACGGCAACGACCTTCGTGCTGGCCTGCGCCACGCCCTTCCCGGCGCTGGCGGCGCTCGCTGCGGTGCATATGCGGCGGCGCGACAGCATTGTGATGATGCTGCTGGCATGGCTGGCGAGTCAGCTGGTCGGCTTCTGCTTCCTCGATTATCCGCGCACCGCGACGACCTTCGCCTGGGGCATTGCCCTCGCCATGGCAGCGGTCGCGGCGGCACTTGGCGCTTCCACCGCTTTCTCCCGCATGAAATTCCGGTCGACCGGCGGGCGGCTCACCCTTGCCTATGGCGCGGCGTTCGTGGCGTTCAAGGCGGTCATTCTGCTCTGGGCGCTGGGACTGGGCGGCCTTGAATCGGTTACCGATCCGATGATTACGGCGCGGCAACTCGTGCGCGACGGCGCGATCCTGATCGGCCTGTTCGCACTCTATCGCGGGCTGGTCGCCCTTGGCGTTCCGGCCGCGCAGCCGAGGCTCGCAGCGGCATGAAGCCCCATGGCATCGTACGCGAAACCGGCGCTGCTCCAACACGGGTCTCAATGCTGGAAGCGGAGATCGAGCGGCTGCGCGATCTGGTCGCGAGCCTGCGGCAGAATCGGGCCGACTGCCATGACTGGCTGCGCCGGGAGGCTTCCTGATGCTCCGGCCGGTAACCGACCGGGGACCGGCGATAGTGGTGTGCAACAGTTGCCGCCACTCCGCCGACATGCGGGAGGATGAACAGGGACGGCGGGGCGGTATGCGCCTCGCCGACGCCCTGCGGATCGCCCGGACTGCCGATGTCCGCTATGCCGGGATCGATGTGCAGGAAATGCCCTGCCTCTTCGCCTGCAAAGAGCATTGCACCATCCACCTGCGGGCGCCGGGCAAGCTCAGCTATGTGCTGGGCCGCTTCACGCCCGACGAGCAGGCCGCCCGCGCCATCCTCGATTATGCGGTCCATTACGCCGCCAGCGAGCATGGGCAGGTCCGCTATGCCGACTGGCCCGAAGGCGTGAAGGGCCATTTCATCACCCGTTCCCCACCGGAAGGATATGTCGTCGAATGAGCTTTACCACCCTCGCCGCTTTCGAAACCGCGCTGCGGGATCTGCCCATGCCGGACGAGGCGGCGATGGCGTCCGCGTGCGTGCGGCAGGCTTCGCTTACCAAGCCCTCCGGATCGCTCGGACGACTGGAAGAAATCGCAATCTTTCTCGCCGGATGGCAAGGGCGCGAACGCCCAAGGCTGGAAAAGGCGCGGGCCGTGATCTTTGCCGGGAACCATGGCGTCGCGGCACAAGGGGTCAGCGCCTTTCCCGCCAATGTCACCGCGCAGATGGTCGCGAATTTCGCGGCAGGGGGCGCGGCCATCAACGCACTGTCGGCGGTGGCCGGGCTGGACCTGCACATAGTCCCGCTCGATCTCGACCGGCCCACCGGCGATTTCACGCAGGTTCCGGCAATGAGCGAGGAGGAATGTCTCGCCGCCTTGTCGGCGGGCGCGGCGATGGTCGAACCCGGGCTGGACCTGTTCGTGCCCGGCGAAATGGGCATCGGCAACACCAGCGCCGCCGCCGCCCTGTGCGCACGGGCGCTGGGGGGCTGCGCCGTCGACTGGACCGGCCCTGGCACGGGCCTCAGCGCGGCAGGCATCACCCGCAAGATCGAAGTGATCGACGCGGCCCTTACCCGGCACGCCGGGGCACCCGCCACGCCTTTCGAAACGCTGCGCCATCTGGGCGGACGCGAAATCGCGGCGATGGCCGGAGCCATTTTGCAGGCACGCAGGCTGAATATTCCGGTGATGCTGGATGGTTTTGTGTGCTGCGCGGCAATCGCCCCCCTCGCGGCGGCGGTGCCGTCGCTTACCGATCACTGCCTTGCCGGGCATTGTTCGGCGGAACCGGGGCACGAGCGCCTGCTCGCCCGGCTCGGGCTGACGCCGTTGCTGCGTCTCGACATGCGGCTGGGTGAAGGCAGCGGCGCGGCAGTCGCCGTGCAGATCGTCCATGCCGCCCTTGCCGCCCATGACCGGATGGCGACCTTCGCCCAGGCCGGGGTCAGCAGCGACGCATGAGCGGCCATTTCCTGCACCTGATGCGGCATGGGGCGCCGAAACGGACGGGGTTGCTGCTCGGGCGAACCGATGCCGTGCCCGACCCTGCCGGTATTGCCGCATGTGTCCGGCAGGCGAGCGACCTGCCCTTTGTCACAATCGTCACATCCGATCTCATGCGGGCATCGGTGTCGGCCAGCAGCATCGGCGAAGCACGCGGCACCACTCCACGGCGCGATCCGCGCTGGCGTGAACTCGATTTCGGCGCATGGGACGGCCTTGCCCCGGCGCAGGTCGATGCCGGGGCAATGACGGCCTTCTGGAACGATCCCGATGACAGCCCTCCTCCCGGTGGAGAGCGCTGGTCCGCATTGGCTGCCCGCGTCTCGGCGGCGCTGGACGACATTGCCGCCCGGGACACCCTGGTCATCACCCATGGCGGCGCGATCCGGGCCGCTCTGGCCTGCCTGTTCGGTTTCGACCAGCGCCAGCTCTGGGCGTTCGACCTCCCCTATGCGGCGGTGCTGAGCCTGCGCATCTGGCCTGGCCCGCCCCGTTCCGCGCAGATTGCGGGACTATGGTCATGAAGGGGCTTCTGGTCGCACTTCAGTTTCTTACCCGACTGCCAACGCCCCCTGTCGCCCTGTCCGGGGATGATTTCGCCCGGTCCATGCGCTGGTTCCCGGCGGTCGGGCTGATCATCGGCCTGATCGTTGCCGCCGTCGGTTTCGCGGGCAGCAGGATCGATGACTGGACCGGCGCGGCAATGGCCCTCCTTATCTGGGTGCTCGTGACCGGGGCGCTCCACCTCGACGGCCTTGGCGACATGGCCGATGCGGCGGGCGCCCTGCACAAGAGCGGAGACGGCACGCATGACAAAGAACGCCTGTCAGCCATCCTCGCCGACCCGCATGTCGGCAGTTTCGGTGTCACGGCTATCGCGCTGCTTCTGATCGTCAAGCTCGTCCTGCTCCATGCTCTGATCGATCGCGGCCTGTTCGCAGGCCTTGCCTGCATCCCGTTCGCAGCACGAATTGCCCCGCTTGTGTGGACATGCTGGCTGCCGCCCCTGCATGAAGGGCTGGGCGCACGCTTCCGGGGAGCGATCCGGCCCGTCCACCTGATGATCTGGGGCGCGGCGCTGCTGATCGCTTCCTTCTTCTTCCCCGCGCTGATCCTCCTGATACCCGTCATCGCCTTGTGGGGCTGGTGGATCGTCCAGCGCATCGGCGGCATCTCGGGCGACGGCCATGGCGCGGGCATGGAAATCGCCGAAACCATGTTGCTGTTTGCCCTGATCGCAACAGCCGGACCGCAATGACAGACCGCTGGACATGGCATGGCGGCGGTCTCGCGGCGGCGCGCGCCCGTTTCGGCCAGAACGGCGATCGCTGGATCGACCTTTCGACCGGAATAAACCCGCATGGCTGGCCCGGCGCCAATGCCGTCAGCGTGGACTGGTGCCGCCTGCCCGAGGAACGCGATCTCAGGATGCTGGAGGAAGCCGCGGCACAGCATTTCGGCTGCGATGCCGACCATGTCTGCGCCGTACCGGGAACGGAAACCGGCCTGCGCCTCATCGGTGCGCTTCTGGGCGGCCCGGCATCGCATATCGCCCCCACTTACCGCACCCATGGTGATATGGTCGCAGGCAGCCATCCCCTGCCGATGGAGCGGATCGGCGAAGCGGACGGCGCCACCCTGATCCTCGCCAATCCCAACAACCCGGATGGCCGCCTGCTGAATCGGGATGTGCTGATCGACCTCCTCGCCCGGCGCGAGCGCGAAGGCTGGCTGATCCTCGACGAAGCCTTTGCGGACTGCCATCCCGACCACAGCCTTGCCAGCGCAATCCGCGACGATGCTCGTCTGATCCTCTTCCGATCCTTCGGCAAGTTTTTCGGTCTAGCGGGGCTGCGCCTCGGCTTCGTGCTCGGGCCGCGCCCGATACTTGCCCGATTTCGGCAAAAGCTCGGCGCATGGCCGGTCTCGGCCGCCGCCATCACCATCGGCAGCGCCGCCTATCGCGACACGAGCTGGATCGCGGCCATGCGCCAGCGATTGACGCAGGAAGCGGAGGAACTCGACATCCTGCTGCGCGCCTGCGGTCATGTCCCGCAAGGCCAGTGCCCGCTATTCCGCCTGATCGCCTGCGCAGATGCCGCAGCGCTGTTCGACCGGCTCGCGCGTCGGGCCATCCTCACCCGTCCTTTCGATCAGGATCCAACATGGCTGCGCATCGGCCTGCCCGGTGGTGCAGAAGCACTCGCCCGCCTTGGGGAAGCGCTGCGCCATGGCTGAACCGGTGGCGCTGGCCGCACTGGCCCTCGATGCGACGCTGGGCTGGCCGAAGGTGCTCTATGGCCTTGTCGGACACCCTGTCGGCCTGTTCGCGCGGGTGATCGGCCGATGCGAGCGGGCATGGAACCGACCGGAGCATAGCGAACCCCTCCTCCGCCTGCTGGGCGTGGTGACGGTCGCCATCCTCCTCCTCCTCTCCGGCGGCGGCGCGTGGCTTCTTGCCGTCATGATCCATCGCCTGTTCACTGATTCCGGCTGGATCGCCGTCGCGCTGCTGGCATGGCCTGCCCTCGCCCAGCGCAGCCTTTACGAGCATGTCCGGCCCATCGCCGCCCATTTGCGCGCAGGCGATCGCGAGGGCGCACGCCACGCCGTCTCCCTGATTGTCGGGCGCGATACCGCCGCCCTCGATGAAGCCGGGATCGCCCGCGCCGCGATCGAAAGCCTTGCCGAAAGCTTCTGCGACGGCGTCGTCGCGCCGCTCTTCTGGCTGATCGTCGGCGGGCTGCCGGGCATCTGGGCCTATAAGGCGATCAACACCGCCGACAGCCTGATCGGCCATTATGAACCGCGCTGGCGCGCCTTCGGCTGGGCGGCGGCCCGGCTCGATGATCTGCTAAACCTGATCCCGGCACGGCTGGGCGGCGTGCTTCTCTGTCTGGCCGGAGGCGGCGGCTGGCGCGCCCTCTGGCGCAATCATCGAAAACATACCTCTCCCAATGCGGGCTGGACCGAGGCGGCAATGGCGGGCGCGCTCGGCCTGCGGCTCGGCGGGCCACTCTGCTATGACGGGGTGAGGCAGGACAAGCCATGGATCGGGGATGGCCGCGCCGATGCGAACGCTCGGGATGTCGAACAGGCGCTTGGCCTGTATAGACGCGCCTGCCTGCTGCTCTGGGTGATAGCGGCGGGCGTCGCATTAGGATTCCCGGTATGAGAGGAAAGATCGCAATGGGTGCGCTGATGCTGCAGGGCACAGGTTCGGATGTCGGTAAGTCCGTGCTGGTGGCGGGGCTATGTCGCGCATTCGCCAATCGCGGCCTCTCCGTCCGCCCGTTCAAGCCGCAGAACATGTCCAATAATGCCGCCGTTACGATCGACGGCGGAGAGATTGGCCGGGCACAGGCGCTGCAGGCGATGGCCTGCCGGGTCGAACCCCATAGCGACATGAACCCGGTGCTGTTGAAACCGCAGGCGGACCACAGCTCGCAACTGATCGTCCATGGTCATGTGCGCGGCACGCTAGGCGGCGGTACTTTCCGGCAGGAGCGCGGCGCGCTTCTGCCCGAAGTGCTGCAAAGCTGGGAGCGGTTGCGCGCGCAATGCGATATCGTGCTGGTGGAGGGCGCAGGCTCTCCCGCCGAAATCAACCTGCGCGCCGGCGACATCGCCAATATGGGTTTTGCCCGCGTGGCGGACGTTCCGGTCGTTCTGGTCGGCGACATTGACCGGGGCGGCGTGATCGCGGCGCTGACGGGTACGCGCGCGGTGATCGCCCCCGACGATGCGGCGATGATCCGGGGCTTCCTCATCAACAAGTTCCGGGGCGATCCGACCCTTTTCGTCGATGGCTATCGCCAGATCGAGGCGCTGACCGGCTGGCCCGGCTTCGGCGTCGTGCCCTGGCTGCATGCCGCTGCGCTGCTGCCGAGCGAAGACGCAGTCATTCTCGAACAGCGCGCGCCTGCGGATCGGGGACGGTTGAAAATCGCCTGCCCCATCCTGCCGCGCATCGCCAATTTCGACGATCTCGACCCGCTGAAGGCGGAAAGCGCCGTCGATCTGGTGATGGTCCCGCCGGGACAGGTGATCCCGGCCGATTGCGCGCTGATCGTTCTGCCGGGTTCCAAGGCGACCATTGCGGACATGGCCTTTCTGCGCGAACAGGGATGGGACATAGACATCCTCGCCCATCATCGCCGCGGGGGCATGATCCTCGGCATTTGCGGCGGTTATCAGATGCTGGGGCGACGCATTGACGATCCCGACGGCCTTGAAGGGCCGGCAGGGACAATCGCCGGTCTCGGCCTGCTCGACATCGAAACCGTGCTGACGCCGCGCAAGACATTGCAGCGGGTCGCAGGCCGGGCGCTGGGACAAGACTTTACCGGCTTCGAAATGCATATGGGCCGGACCGAGGGGCCAGATTGCGCCCGCCCCTTCGCCATGCTCGACGGCGCGCGCGCGGATGGCGCAACAAGCCCGAACGGCCGGGTCATGGGCAGCTATGTCCATGGTGCACTGGCCAGCAGCAACCTGTGCGCGTGCCTGCTCGAACGGCTCGGTGGCCGATCGGACGGGCAGGACCATGCGGCCCGCGTCGATGCCGCGCTCGACGCCATTGCCGCCGACCTCGAAACCCATCTCGACATGGATGGCCTGCTGAAGCTGACTGGAGGAAAATGAATGTCGAGCCTGCTGGTAATGGGCGGCGCGCGCTCGGGCAAAAGCCGCTATGCGCAGGCAAGGGCCGAGGCGAGCGGTCTGCGCCCCTTCTTCATCGCGACCGCCCAGGCCTTTGACGAGGAAATGCATCACCGCATTGCGCGTCACCGCGCCGACCGGGGTGGGCAGTGGGCAACCATCGAGGCTCCCCTCGCGCTAAGCGATGCGATTGCCGCCCATGATGCCCCCGGCCATGTGCTGCTGGTCGATTGCCTGACCCTGTGGGTCAGCAACCTGATGCTGGCGGAACGAGACATAGCCGCCGCTCTTGATGAGTTGACTACCAGCATAGCGCGTACCGAAGCCATGCTGATTCTGGTCGGCAATGAGGTCGGTTGCGGGATCGTTCCCGACAATGCGCTCGCCCGCCGCTTTCGCGATGAGGCCGGGCTGGTCAATCAGCGCATCGCCGCCTGCGTGGACGAGGTCCAGCTTCTCTGCGCGGGGCTGAACCTGCGCTTCAAATAATGCCTCATCGGGACCAAGCCGGACACCAGCCCGACCCCGGCATTATCGCTTATCCATCATGGGTATCGGTTCGATGCGTCTGTGCGCGATCACGCGTAACGGCCCGCGATCGCGCCTGCTGCTGACGCCGATAGGCAGAGAAAGCCATGAACAACCCCATTGCCGTCAGGGCAATCAGGGCAATCGCCCCGCCATTGAGGGTAAACAGCGGAATGCTCCCCGCTTCACCAGCCTCGACATGATAATGGGCGACGCCCCGCACCTCATGCGCCCATGCTACCGATGGAACCATCGGCACGACCATGGCCGCGAACAGGCGTCCGGCAGCGTTGCGGAGCAGGCCGGGAAGCGAATCCGAACAGGGCATGAGCAAGTCCTCCTTAAGCAGAAACTATATATTCCTCATACCACCCGAACGATCTTGGGCGATGGGGCGATTGACGTATGGCGACACGCTTCCGTTCGCCTCTCCTTTCCCTGAAAGCCGGAAGAACGGAACATACCCTCACATCCGGCCATACAAGCCCGGCGATTACAGAACCGCCGATTATGGAACCGACAATTACAGGGCCGGGCTCGGCGACCGGCCATCATCAACGTCACCGGTTCCGCCCGAAGCCGCCTCTCTATTGACATGGCGGATGGCCAGAGCGGCCATATAAGGCGCGCTCAGGAAACGCAGCGCGAACCCGGCGGCGCCGAGAAACGCCAGCGTCGCAAATTCAACGCCCAGAACGTCCCGGCTCATCAGGGCCAGCAAGCCGATGAACAGGCTGATGCCACCGATCCCGGTTTCGATCAGGGTCGATGTGAAGGGCGTTTCCTTCGTCGCTTCCACCGCGAATTTCGGGGTGCGGCGCCAGGCCAGCGGCTTGCTCGACAGGCCGCCGATCCCCGCCACCAATATCACATAGGAAAGCGACATGCGGGCGATCTCGCCATGGATCATCGCGCCGACATCGCTGCATCCGGCAAGCCGATAGCGATGCCATGTCCGCACCAGCCCGGTCATCATACCGAGGATCAGTACCAGCCAGCCGATATCGGGAATGTCGATCGGCGCCATCGTCGCGGTCGCCAGCGCCGCACTGGTCGCCGCAAGGCCGAAGATCGCACAGACGAGGCCGAACAGCATCCGCAACGGCGCAACGCAACGCAATATCTCCAGCAGCTTGGTCCAGCCCGGCATGGGCGGCGCGAACGGTGCAGGCAGGAACAAATGCCAATAGCGGCGCAACTGCTGCACCGGCCCCGCCGTCCAGCGGAAACGCTGTTTCTTATAATCGTCGAACGTTTCGGGGATCAGCCCGCGCCCGAACGTCTCACCCAGATAGAGGCCGTGATAGCCCGCCGCACGCAGGCGCACCGATACTTCGGAATCCTCGGTCAGGCACCATTCCGCCCAGCCGCCGACCTGCTGCAACGGCCCGGCACGCAACAGGCACATGGTGCCGATGGTGAAGGCCCCGCCATATTCGCTGACGCCCGGCATATCGACCTTGTTGTTGGGCATATATTCCCAATAGCAGGCGGTCAGATAGTCGCTGCCTTCATAAGCGCGATAATCATGCGGCGTCTGGACATAGGCGATGCCCGGATCGTCGAAAAAGGGCGTCAGGCGGGAAAGGAAATCCGGCCGGGCCTGATAATCGGCATCGACCACGGCGACGATCTCGGTATCGGGTGCCATCACGGTCAGGCAGAAATTGAGCGCGCCCGCCTTCGCCCCAGGCAACGGCGATTTGTGGAAAAAGCGGAACACCTCCCGCCCCAGCCGCCGGTTCAGCACCGCGCAATGCGCCTCCAGCGGCCTCCAGAGCGCCTCATCCTTCGTATTATTATCGCAGACCAATACCTCAAACGCCTGATAATCCTGCGCGGCAAGGCTATCCATCGTCGCCTTCACCACCTCGGGCGGTTCGGCATAGCAGGGCAGGTGCAGCGACACCTTATATTCATGCCTGTCCGCCATCGCCTCCGCTGCCGGCCGGGACGATGCGATCAGGGGCGGCGCGATCGGGCGGCGCCATTGCTCATGGGTCAGCACCGCCTCGCGGGCAAAACGCTCGGCAAAATCGAGAGCAAAAAAGAGCAGTGCGGAACCAAGACCGGCAAAGGCCAGCCCCTCGACCCAGAAGGGAAGCTGCGCCTCGACGATACCGAGCGATACCCAGACGCCCGAAACCAGCATCGCCAGCGGCTGCACCGTCATCCACAGCACGCCGGGCATGCTGAGCCGATTGACATAATAGCGCAGGATCGCCGCCACATTGAGGAACAGTACGAATATCGGCAATTGATCGACGACATGCCCGGTCAACAGCGCCGTCAGCAGCAGCGCCGCACCCGAAGCCCCGAAAATCTCCAGCATTTCCTCGGACTGAGGGCGCGCCATTTTATGCGGCGCCGGCACCGCCCGCACCGCCAGCAAAGCGGCGAGCAGCGCCATGACGGCCAGAAAAGCCATCGAAGAATCAAATGATGATCGCGACAGATCCATCAAAATACCCTCTTATTGCCGATAAGTGCCGATGCGCTGTCAGCCCCTGCCCGCCCCTTACCGGCCTCGCCGTTCAGGACAAAGCCGAATCCGCCCGTCATAAAAGGGACGAACCGGAAAGACGCAGGAAGAAATGAAAATCAACAGTCGCATAGCGATAGAAACAGGATAGTCCGCTTTTTCTATAAAACCTACCCCGGATAAACCTCCTGAGCGGAAACAGGTTCCCCCCGTTGGGACGATCGGGCTCATCCCGCCCCGCAATTGACACCCTTCCCCGCCCCCCTATCGTCATCATCCGCAAAGCGAGGGGGAAGCGGGATGAGGGTGATGATGTCGGCATGGATGGCCACCATGATATTGGTTTCCCCAGCAACCGCCAAAGAAAATGGTGCAAATCCGGTTGGCCTCTATCGCGCCCAGGAAGGACCGGATGTCGGCTCTCTGCTCGCAATCCGTCCGGATGGACGCTTCGGTTATGAATTTTATGCCGGGGCGCTGGAACAATGGGCACTGGGGAATTGGTCGCGGGTTCCGGCGAGCGACGGCATCATCAGGCTACGCACCCTGCCCCGCCCGAAGGCTCCGGTTTTCCGGATCGACAGCATGGGAAAAGGCGAAAACACGGTCGATGCGTCACCGCTCACTCTTCATGTCGCATGGCCAAACGGGAACGGCGTAAGCGGCATCGATTTCCGCATCGAATATGAAAATGGAGAAACCGCGACAGGCTATACGCAAAATGGCGAATGGCGAGCCGACCCGGCCGAGCAACGACGCGCGCGCTGGATCGAGTTGCTCGAACCGGTTTATGATATTGCCTTGCCGCGTACCGCCATTCCGGAAGGCGCGACCGATCTGCGCTTCACGCTGATCCCCAATGACATGAAGATAGCCGATTTCGCGGACAGCGAAGCCGAATTCGACGGCGAACGCCTGACCCTGCACAGCAGGAATGGCGATATTCGCTATGTCCGGATCAAAGGACCGGAGGAAATCGAAGCGGAGCCGGAAAGCGGAACGCCAGAATAGTGCGGCGCGCGCCTACCAGTCCCGTTTATCTGCCGGCCCACCACAGCACCGCGCCAGTAACCATAACAACCAGCAACAGCTTGATCGCGAAACCGATCACCAGCCACCGGGGCAGGCCCGTAGCAGGTGCGGGACCGGAGTGACTTCCCTCAGGCTTAGGGGGAATATCCCCTCCAGTCGCCATCGCACTCCGCTCCTTCCGGTCAACCGGGGCGGGCATGGCATAAGTCGCGCCATGCCCGCCCTAACTGTCAGGCCGTTACATAATGGGCCGGGGTCTTCGCCGCCACTTCTTCCGCCGTCACGCCGGGGGCCAGCTCGACGAGGTGGAACGGCAGATGATGGTTGGGCCGCTGGAACACGGCAAGATCGGTGATAATCATATCGACCACGTTGCGACCGGTCAGCGGCAGCGTGCATTCGGGAATGAATTTCGGATCACCATTTTTCGAGCAATGCTCCATCACGACGATGATCTTCTTGACGCCCGCAACGAGATCCATCGCGCCGCCCATGCCCTTGATCATCTTGCCGGGAATCATCCAGTTGGCGATGTCGCCCTTTTCGGAAACCTCCATCGCCCCCAGCACGGTAAGGTCGATATGCCCGCCCCGAATCATCGCAAAGCTCTGCGCGCTATCGAAATAGGCCGAATTCGGCAGCTCGCTGATCGTCTGTTTGCCCGCATTGATGAGGTCAGCATCCTCCTCGCCCGCATAGGGGAAAGGCCCGATGCCGAGCATACCGTTTTCGGACTGAAGCGTGACCGTCATGCCCTCGGGCACATGATTGGCGACCAGCGTCGGAATGCCGATGCCGAGATTGACGTAAAAGCCGTCCTGCAATTCCCGCGCGGCGCGGGCGGCCATCTGATTACGATCCCAGCCCATTATGCGGCCTCCCTTTCGCGAACGGTGCGGAATTCGATCTTCTTGTCATAGGGGCTGCCGACGATGATCCGCTGAACATAAACGCCGGGCAGGTGGATGCAGTCCGGGTCGAGGCTGCCCGCAGGCACCACCTCTTCCACCTCGACCACGCAGATCTTGCCGCAGGTCGCGGCAGGCGCATTGAAATTACGCGCCGTCTTGCGGAACACGACATTGCCCGTCTCGTCCGCCTTCCATGCCTTGACGATGGAAAGATCGGCGAAAATGCCCTGTTCGAGAATATATTCCTCGCCCCCGAACATCTTCACTTCCTTGCCCTCGGCCACTTCGGTGCCGACGCCGGTCTTGGTGTAGAAACCGGGGATACCGGCGCCACCTGCACGCATACGCTCGGCCAGCGTACCCTGCGGACAGAATTCGACTTCCAGTTCACCGGCCAGATATTGCCGTTCAAACTCCTTATTCTCACCGACATAGGAGCTCATCATTTTCTTGATCTGGCGCGAACGCAGCAGCTTGCCGAGCCCCTCATTATCGATACCGGCATTATTGCTGGCAACGGTGAGGCCGGTAACGCCGCTTTCGACGATCGCGTCGATCAGACGTTCCGGTACACCGCACAGGCCAAAGCCTCCGCTGGCGATCAGCATATCATTTTTGAGCAACCCGGCGAGGGCCGCCCTGGCATCAGGATAGAGTTTCTTCGACATTACCCGTCTCTCCCATCACGGAAGCTATTTGCATAAGAGGGTCAAATCATCATTACTAATGATTTGTTTTTTGCGGTATCCATAAACCATGCCTATCAATCGCATCTCCCTCTATCATCTCGAAACATTATTGTGGATCGCGCGCCTCGGCACGTTCGGCGCTGCGGCCGAGCGACTCAACACCACACAGCCAGCCATTTCGGCGCGCATTCGCGAACTGGAAGGACATCTGGGCATCCGGCTCTTCCGTAAGGAAGGCCGAACGATGACATTGACCCCCGCGGGCCGTCAACTCGTGCGTGACAGCGAGCCGCTCTGGGCGCGATTTCAAAGCGTGTTGCTCGGGTGTGGCGACATCACCGAAGCCTCGGGCATATTGCGCATCGGCGCCGGAGAAATCGCCGCAGCCAGCTGCCTTCCGGCCTTCGCGGCGGCGCTCAATGCGGATCTGCCCAATGTCTCGCTGGAACTGGAGATCGCGCTGACCGCGGACCTCATCCAACAATTGCTGACCGGTCGGACCGACATCGCCTTCGCAGCGGGACGAATCGCTCATCCGGCACTGCGCACCGCGCCCATCGGCACGGTCGACCTGCTATGGCTCGCTAACCCGCAAATCCTGTCGACGATCGAGAGGGCTGGCCGGACCGAACCCATCTCCATCTGGTCGCTTTCCAGCCATTCCCCGCTCTATCACATCATGAAAGATGCGATCGCGGCATCGGCCATGCCGTGCCGTTCGGTCAATCTGTGCAATAATGTGCGCCTGATGATCGATATCGTGGTAGCGGGCGGCGGCATCGGCATCTTCCCCCAACCCATGGTGCGACAGCAAATGGCCGATGGCGACCTCGTCCCCGTTCCCGGCATGGTCGCCATTGCACCGGTCGAATTTCAGGTGGCGATCCGGGCCGCCGAACCGGACCCGCTGGTCCTTGCGATCTTCGACCGGGCGATGCGGCTGGACCTGAAATCACCCGGCCAGGATCGGCACAGCGCGAATGTCCCGGCTCAGATCAGCCCCGCCAGCGGGCTCGACGGATCGGCATAAAGACGCTTGCCCATGCGCCCGGCAAGATAGGCCATGCGCCCCGCCTCGACCCCGGCCTTCATCGCGCGGGCCATCAACACCGGGTCCTTCGCCTCGGCAATGGCGGTGTTCATCAGTACGCCGGTGCAGCCCAGTTCCATCGCCTCGGCCGCTTCCGACGCCGTGCCGACGCCCGCATCGACCAGCACCGGCAGGGTCGTGCCCTCGACGATCAGGCGGATCGTCACCCGATTCTGAATACCAAGCCCCGATCCGATCGGCGCCCCCAGCGGCATGATCGCGACCGCTCCGGCATCCTCCAGCCGCTTCGCCGCAATCGGATCGTCAACGCAATAGACCATCGGCTTGAAGCCTTCCTTCGCCAGCACCTCGGTCGCACGCAGCGTTTCCACCATGTCGGGGTAAAGCGTACGCGCCTCGCCCAGCACCTCCAGCTTGACGAGATCCCACCCCCCGGCCTCGCGCGCCAGGCGCAGGGTGCGGATCGCCTCCTCCCCGGTGAAGCAGCCCGCCGTATTGGGCAGATAGGTGATCTTCTTCGGGTCGATATAGTCGGTCAGCATCGGCGCCTTGGGATCGCTGACATTCACCCGGCGCACCGCCACGGTAACGATTTCCGCGCCCGATGCCGCGACCGCCGCCGCATTCTGCTCGAAATCCTTATATTTGCCGGTGCCGACGATCAGGCGGGAATGGAAGGTACGATCCGCAACGGTCCAGCTATCGGTCATTCCCTGTCCCACTACGTCACCTCCTCCGACAAAATGTACAATTTCCAACTCATCGCCATCCTCAACTGCCACCTGCGCCAAAGTGGAGCGGGGCACGACCTCCAGATTCCGCTCGACCGCGATCTTCTCCGGCGGGAACCCCAGCTCCCCCGCCAGTTCGGCGAGGCTCATGCCGGAACGCACCCGGCGATGCTCGCCGTTGAGGCGAATGGAAATGCTGCCGTCGACCGTCACAGACCCGTCTCTTTCTTTTCCTTCCGGCATAACCGCCGGTCCCTGCCCGCGCGAACGGCTGGACGTTACGCGCAAAGGCCCATATCAAGGCCGTGCATATAGGGGCTGATCCCGTAAAACCGCAACAGCGGCGCGGAAGAGACAGGGGAATTTTATGACCGACGGTCGCAAGATATTGGTGCTCAACGGTCCCAATCTCAATCTGCTCGGCACGCGCGAGCCCGAAATCTACGGCTATGACACGCTCGACGACATTGCCGAACGGATGGAGGATGTGGCGACGCGCGCGCATGTGGAAATCGATTTTCGCCAGTCCAATCATGAAGGCCATCTGATCGACTGGCTGCATGAGGCTCAGGCAGAAGGCATGCATGCGGTCATCATGAACCCCGGCGGCCTTACCCATACATCGGTGGCCCTGCTCGATGCGATCAAATCGATCAAGGTTCCGGTGATCGAAATCCATCTGTCCAACCCCCATGCGCGGGAGGAGTTTCGCCATAAAAGCTATGTCTCTATGGGGGCGAAGGGAACGATCGCGGGCTTCGGCCCGATGTCCTATATGCTGGCGCTGGAGGCGGCTCTGGAACTGTAAGCGGTTGCGCACCGACGCAAACCGCAATAGGCGGATACGCGATTTGCATAAATTCGAGGTTGTATGAACGACAAGACTGAAAAGGGCGCGATGCAGGTCGACGTCACTCTGGTGCACGAACTGGCAAAATTGCTGGATGCAACCCATTTGACCGAGATCGAGGTTGAGGACGGCGATCGCAAGATCCGCGTCGCGCGCAAGGTCAGGGAAGCGGCCGCGCCGATGATGGCTCCCATCGCGGCAGCCCCCGTCGCCGCGCCTGCGGCCCCTGCAGCGGCACCGGCGGAAACCCCCGCGGCCACGCCGGGTAATGCGGTCAAGTCGCCGATGGTCGGCACCGTCTATCTCGCCGCCGAACCGGGCACCGCACCGTTCGTTCGCGTGGGTGCTCAGGTGAAACCGGGCGACACGCTGCTGATCGTAGAGGCGATGAAGGTGATGAACCCGATCACCGCGCCCGGCGGCGGCACGGTGAAGGCCGTTCTCGTCGAAAATGGTCAGCCGGTCGAATTCGACCAGCCGCTGGTCGTGATCGAATAAGGCCGCCAGACCCATGGGAATCGAGAAACTGCTGATCGCCAATCGCGGCGAGATTGCCCTGCGCATCCATCGCGCCTGCCATGAAATGGGGATCAAGACCGTCGCGGTGCATTCGACCGCCGATGCCGACGCCATGCATGTGCGCCTTGCCGACGAAGCGATCTGCATCGGCCCGCCCGCCGCGCGCGACAGCTATCTCAACATCGCCAATATCATCTCCGCCGCCGAAATCTCCGGCGCGGATGCGATCCACCCGGGCTATGGTTTCCTTTCCGAAAACGCCCAGTTCGCGGAGATCGTCGAGGCCCATGGCCTGATCTTCGTCGGCCCCAAGCCGGAGCATATCCGCATCATGGGCGACAAAGTGGAGGCGAAGCGCACCGCCGGCGCGCTCGGCCTGCCGCTCGTTCCCGGCACGGACGGCGCGATCGAGGATATCGCCGAAGCCAAGGCGATCGCCGACAAGATCGGCTATCCGGTTCTGGTCAAGGCCGCTGCGGGCGGCGGCGGACGCGGGATGAAGGTCGTTCCCGATCCCGACCAGTTCGAGACGTTGATGAAGCAAGCGTCCTCCGAGGCCAAGGCGGCCTTTGGCGACGGCACCATGTATCTCGAAAAATATCTTGGTAATCCGCGCCATATCGAATTCCAGATATTCGGCGACGGCAACGGCAAGGCCATTCATCTGGGCGAACGCGACTGCTCGCTTCAGCGCCGCCACCAGAAGGTGCTGGAAGAAGCTCCCTCTCCGGTTATCTCCGCCGCAGAACGGGACCGCATGGGCGGTATCGTCGCCAAGGCGATGGCGGATATGGGCTATCGTGGCGCAGGCACGATCGAATTCCTGTGGGAAGACGGCGAATTCTACTTCATCGAAATGAACACCCGACTTCAGGTCGAGCATCCGGTGACCGAGATGATTACCGGCGTCGATCTGGTGCGCGAACAGATCCGCATCGCCGAGGGCAAACCGCTTTCGGTCGAGCAGGATGAGCTGCGTTTCACCGGCCATGCGATCGAATGCCGCATCAACGCCGAGGATCCGGTGACGTTCGCGCCGTCGCCCGGCACCGTTACCAGCTATCATGTGCCCGGCGGCATGCATGTGCGCGTCGATAGCGGCCTGTATCAGGGCTATAAGGTGCCGCCTTATTATGACAGCATGATCGGCAAGCTGATCGTCTATGGCCGCACCCGCGAGGGGGCGATCATGCGCCTGCGTCGCGCGCTGGAGGAATATGTGATCGAAGGGATGAAGACCACCATCCCGCTGCACCAGAAGCTGCTCGACGACCCCGAATTCCAGAATGGCGATTATACGATCAAATGGCTGGAGGAATGGCTGGCGAAAGACCAGTAGCCCTATGGCGGGAAAGAAAGGAGAATGATGGTGCAGCGCGGAAGGATCATCTTCACCGGCAATTTCGTGGATTATTTCATCAAATCCCTGCTGCTTCTGCTGCTCTGCGTCGTCACATTCGGCCTTGCCATTCCCTATTACGCCTATTGGACGTTCAAATATTTCTTCACCAACATGGAAATAGAGCTGTACGAACGATGAAAGCGACCATCTGGCACAATCCGCGCTGTTCCAAGTCGCGCGAAACCCTGAAAATCCTTCAGGAGACGCCCGGCGTCGCAGTGGAAATCGTCGAATATCTCAAGGCACCGCCCAGCCGCGCCGAGTTGGCGGCAACCTACGGCCGGGGCGATGTGACGGTGCGAGAGGGGCTGCGCAAGGGCGAAGAGGGCGCCAAGGCGCTGAAAGACGCCGATGACGACGCGATCCTCGATGCCATGGTTGCCGATCCGATCCTGATCGAACGGCCGCTGGTCATCACCGAAAAGGGCGTCCGCATCGGTCGTCCGCCGGAAAAAATACGGGAAATTCTCTGATTGCGGTGGGGCGCGAGCATCCCGCCCCATCCTGTACTGCCTGCCTTTGCACATCGCCGGTCATTAAACAGACTTTTTTGCTGCCTAGCCCCTTGCCGAAGAGTGAGAGCCGGGGTTAGCCTTACTTCCCATGAGCAAAGGCACGAATTTGGCGACGATTGCGGTGTACAGCCTGAAGGGAGGCGTCGGCAAGACGACCTTCGCGGTCAACCTTGCCTGGGCATCGGCCCGAAACAGCAGCCGCCGTACCCTGCTCTGGGATCTCGATCCGCAGGCCGCCGCGACATGGATGCTCTCCGCAAATAACGGAGGGCGAGACGAAGCGCAGGCAATTTTCAGCAAGGATGTGAACGTCGAATCGCTCATCCGCCCTTCGACCGTAGCGGGTATCGACCTGATCGCCGCAGATACGTCGTTGCGCGGCCTCGATCGCCTCTTTTTCGAGCTGGGCAAGAAGAAACGTCTGGCCCGCCTGATCGAGCAGCTCGGCAAAAATTATGACCGCATCATCCTCGATTGCCCCCCCGGCCTGACCGAAACGAGCGAACAGGTGCTGCGCGCCGCAGACATTGTTATCGTGCCGGTTATCCCTTCCCCGCTGTCGGAACGCGCTTTGGGCGAGGTCGCGCGCTATCTGGTGCAACGCGGCGGAGGACATGCACCGATCCTGCCCGTCTATTCGATGGTCGACCGGCGACGACGGCTGCACCGCACGGCCATAGAGGAAAATCCCGGCTGGCCGACCGTCCCGATGGCAAGCGCGGTCGAAATGATGGCATCCAAACGCCAGCCGATCGGCGAATATGCCGTGACCTCTCCCGCCGCCAAACAATTCGCCTTTCTCTGGCAGGCAATCGAAAAGAGACTGGCGAAGCTATAGCCTTCCCTCCCCGTCTAGCGGGGAGCCTCCTGCCCCACCCCGGTCCTGCATCATGATGGACATGGCGCCGCCCGTCCCCGGCGACCTCTTCCGTGTAACAATCGGGAAATAGTTTCACATAAACGTCATATCACTGACATTCCAACGACGCGGTTACGCAATTGGAAAGTTATAAGCATTTGCAACAAGACCCTTGCCCAACTTGAACAGTGCTTTTGGAAAAGGCATTTTTGTT
>SBGG01000091.1 GCA_006226685.1 Sphingomonadales bacterium | reverse complement strand
AGCGGAGCGTACTCAAGGTACGTGAGCACCGGAAGCGCGCGAAAGCGCCATTTGCAGGCCGCCAGGGCTGGGGCCGAAGGCGACCGGAGGGCAATATCGATCCCCCCTAGTGTGGTGGATATGAAATGCGCTTCATTCTGGCGGCTAGGTGGGGAGCGCATTTCAAATCCATAAACCACATTAGAATCATATATTTGCTAGTGACCCTGATGAATCTGAAGTTCGCTCAGCTCCTGCCTCACAGTGTGACGAACTTCAGATTCGGGTCACTAGAAATATCGCCTCTTCTACCTGCGAGATCCGACACGGATTGGAAACTCTTTCAATCCGTGTCGGGTCCTGAGACCTGTCATTATTGTCGCGCCATCCGCTCATGGTCATCCGCTTGAGAACCTGCTTTTCCCGCGCGACAGAAAACAACTCCGACAGGCTGTCCTGTTCAAACCCCGTTCAGTTGCATAATGGCACTTTATCGCCCATCTAGTGGATGCGTGCCGGCTGTGCGGTGCGTTCATTATGCAGGACAGGACAATGACAGCCCGCAAAATAATCGCCACCGCCCTGGCTTCCGCCGCCCTCGTCATGCTGGGCGGCTGCGCTCAGTCCTTCAAAGCCGATGTCGCCCGTTTCCAGCAGCTTCCTGCGGCACAGGGTGAAAGCTTCACTATCGTGGCCGATGACCCCGCCCTCGCCGGCGGGCTGGAATTCGAACAATATGCGAGCCTCGTCGCCCACAAGCTGGGCGGTGTCGGTTACAAGATCGCGGAGGATCCCGCCGCATCCGACCTGATCGTCAAGATGCGCTATGATGTCGACAATGGCCGGGAAAAGATCCGTTCGACGAACTTCGGCCCCGATCCCTTTTACCGCGGCTATGGTTATGGCTATTGGCGCCACCCCTATTATTGGGGGTTCTATGATCCGTTCCTGTTCGGCCCGAGCTATCAGGATATACAGAGCTACACAGTATATACCGGCACACTGGAACTGAGGATCGATCGGGTCAGCGATGGCAAGCGCCTGTTCGAAGGCAAAGCCGAAGCCCATTCGCTCAGCAACAAGCTGACCTATCTGGTGCCCAATCTCATCGATGCGATTTTCGTGAACTTCCCTGGAAAGTCGGGCGAAACGGTCAAGATCACGCTCCCGCCCGAAAAGAAATAACAGCAGAAACGAAGGCTCCCACACTGGAGGGCGGCCCCCGGGCCGCCCTTTTTGCTGCCAGTGCCTAATTTTTGCCTGTGGATCCAGCGGCTGAGCAGGGAGCGCACACTACTCCGGGTCCTTCAACCATGGCTTCCGTATCAGGTAACGGCCCATATCACCTTCGCTCAGGACTCGAGCTGACGCTGCAAGGTACGGATGTCCGAATCGATCTCCGGGCTGGTCTGCCGCAGTTGTTCAATCGTACGCACCGCGTGAATCACCGTGCTGTGATCGCGCCCCCCAAAGATGCGGCCGATCTCCGGCAACGAGCGCGGCGTCATCTTCTTGGCAAGATACATCGCCACCTGCCGCGGCCGCGCCACCGCCCTCGCACGACGCTTGGACCGCATTTCCGAAGGCTCAATGCGATAATGGGCGGCACAGGCCTTCTGGATTTCGTCCACCGTGATGCGCCGCGCATTGGCGCGCACCGAATCGGCCAGCATCACCTGGGCGAATTCCATATCCACCGCGCGGCCGGTAAGTTGCGCATAAGCAAGCAGCTTGTTGAACGCGCCTTCCAGTTCACGAATATTGGTACGAATCGAACGCGCCAGAAAATCCAATATGATATCGGGGATTTGCGCATCGGCCACACGGGCCCGCTTACCGTTCAGGATCGCCCGGCGCAGATCGAGATCTGCAGGCTGAATATCCGCCACCAGCCCGCCCGCAAGACGCGATAATATGCGCGGATCGACCGCATCAAGATAATGCGGCGCCCGGTCGGCGCTGATGACGATGCGCGCGCCGCTACCCGCCAGTTCGTTGATAGTGTGAAGAAATTCTTCCTGAGTCGATCCCTTGCCCGCAATAAACTGAATGTCATCGATCAACAGCAAGCGAGCCGCGCGCAACCGGGCCTTGAACGCCATGCTGTCATTCGCCCGCATCGCAGTGACGAATTCCATCATGAACTTTTCCGCCGACATGTAGATGATCGGGTGATCCGGAAAATGCTGGCGATATTCACTGGCAATCGCGTGCAGCAAATGGGTCTTCCCCTGCCCGGTACCGCCATGAATATAGAGGGGGTTGAACAGCGGCATCGCCGGCGCCGCCATCACCTGTGCGGCCGAGCAGGCCAGCCGGTTGCTCTCTCCCACCACGAAATCAGCAAAGGCATGGCGAAGGTGGAAAGCCTCCCGCGCAGGAAGCTCCACGGGCCGCCCCTCATCAGCAACGGCCACCTGGGCCACCGGGGTCGTCCCGCTTGCTTCCCGCCGAGCCGGAGCCGCAGCGACCGATTGTTTCGCGGCGATCGGGCCTGCCCGATTCGCTGCCGACCGCACCACGCGAATCTCCTGCACCCCGACCTGCGCCGATCGCCAGGCCAGACGCAGCCTGTCCCCAAACTGGCTGGCAACGAAATTGGCGGAGAAATCGGTTGCAGCGCATAGTTCGACGGTGCCGGTATGGGCACAATATTCACCGAGGGAAAGCGGCTTCAGCCACTGATCAAACATTCGCGCACCAACATCGCGCCGCAACCCGATGCGTAGCTCGTTCCATGCCGCATCGAGATCAGTGCCCACCTGCATCGCGCTATGATCGCCCTCATTATTGTTGAGCTGATCTGGACGCACGCTGACTTCACCCCTTTCCGACACCCCGTATCCCTTCCAACCCGGCAATCCAAATTCGACTTCATTTCGCACAGCACAAAGAAACCCGTTCCGTTTTCCACACCGGAAAACGGTTTCCCCCCTTACAGTTCATGCTGACCGCGAGACTGTATCAGTCCGCGTGCGAGGTCTGAATTACGCAGTCGGTGCAGGAAGGATCAAGAGGCTGCCGGTCAAAAAAATGAAATAAAGGATTTGACAGCCTCTCACCCGCAGAAATCCGTATAGCGTAACAACCCATTGATAATTATGAATTTTTTTAAGCCCCAGCCTTTCCGCCTGCGGCGAATCATTGCAATTCCTCATGTTCGCCACAGGGTCGTCCTGCACCGGAAAATGTCGCCCCACTCCGCGTTACCAATGATGAAAATTATAGTAACCATAAGCCAGCCTTTTATCGCCGACGACTCGCCCGACCCGTCACCGACTCACCCGCATATGAAAGGGCCCGCCGGTCGAAAACCGGCGGGCCCTTTTCAGTCCTGTTCCTGATCGGTGAAATCAGGCGAGTGCGCTGATAGCCTTGGTCAGGCGGCTAAACTTGCGCGAAGCGGTATTCTTGTGCAGCACGCCCCGTGCAACACCCCGCGCCAGTTCCGGCTGGACCACCTGAAGCGCGGTGGCTGCAGCAGCCTTGTCACCGGCGGCAATCGCGCCCTCCACCTTCTTCACCAGCGTGCGAATGCGGCTGATGCGGGCACCGTTGATTTCGGTCCTGCGAGCATTGCGGCGGATGCGCTTTTTTGCCTGCGGCGTATTGGCCATATTGTCCTCAAAAATCCGTTCGAAACAGGAAACATGTCAAACACCCGGAGCGCCTGACTCGTGAAGCCGTCGCCCATAACGGTTTAGCCATAGGACGTCAACCAAAAGCACTTTCGACGCTCCTACTCCCTGCCGCATTTTGGGTGAGACAGAAGCGGCAAAGAACGGTAGCGACCATCCGATGGCACAATTGCTTTTCCTCGCGTCGGCACTGTTTTGGATCGCGTTCCTTCACCCCTATCTCTTCTATCCGCTTAGCCTGCGCGCCATGAAGGCCCGGCCA
The DNA here is from genome assembly GCA_006226685.1 of Sphingomonadales bacterium. Lineage (GTDB taxonomy): Bacteria > Pseudomonadota > Alphaproteobacteria > Sphingomonadales > Sphingomonadaceae > Sphingobium. The sequence goes on along the minus strand of SBGG01000091.1, from coordinate 18,765 downwards.
GCGACGCCCGGAACAATGCCGCGCCCGTCCGCCAGCCTGTTATTTTCCGCCTATAATGAAGAACGCGCCCTGCCCGCCAAGCTCGCCAATATCGAGGCGATCAAGGCACTTTACCCGGATCTGGAAGTCATTGCCTATTCCGATGCGAGCAGTGACGACACATTGTCGCTGCTCCAGAGCCGCCCAGACCTGCTCCGGGTGATCCCCGCAGAGGAAAGAGCCGGCAAGGCAGCGGGCATGCGCCGCATGGTGGAAAGCGCCCGGGGAGACATCTGCATCTACACCGATGCCAATGTCCTGCTCGACCCTTCTTCAGTGGGGTGCCTGCTGGATTATTTCCGTAACCCGGACATTGGCGGCGTATCGGGAACCCTGCGCTATGTGAACGATGCGGACAGCGCGACAGCGGAGGTCGGCGGCCTCTACTGGCGGCTGGAGGAGAGAATCAAGGCGCTCGAATCGCGCTGCGGATCGATGATGGGAGCAGACGGTTCGATCTTCGCGACGCGCAGGGCGCTCTATCCTGTCGTCCCGGCCCATCTGCTCGATGATATGACCGTATCGATGAGCGTGCTCTTCGCCGGGCTGCGCCTCATCAGCGCGCCCGATGTAATCGCCTATGAACGCAACACCACCGATGCTCGTGACGAGTTTCGTCGCAAGCGGAGAATCGCCTGCCGCGCCTTCAATACCCATCGGCACCTTCTCCCCCAGATCAAGGCACATTTTTCGCTGACCGATCGCTATAAATATCTGTCCCACAAGCTGCTGCGCTGGTTGGGCGCCCCGATATTGGTCGCAGCCGTGGCGACATTGACGGCGGCCCTGTTGATGAGTGGATTGGATCGACTCGCTATCGGCTTGTGGGTGGCCGGTGGTCTTGTCCTGCTGCTCGGCGGCAGTCTTGGTATACGCCCATTCGCGATCATCAGCGGCATCAGCGCTTCAATTCTCGCGACCTTTATCGGCGTGACGGATGCCTGGCGGGGGCGTCGCTATCAAACATGGTCGCCAGCCAAATCGCGAGACTAGCGAATCGCCTTTTCATAAAATGGCGCAACGAAATAGGCGCATCGGCGCACAGGCACGCTCTCTGCACGGACAGCATCCGAAAGCCCTCTGCCAGAGCCATAAGCATCAAAGAGGCCGCATCGATTCGTCATTCCAGGGTCAGCCCCCATTACTGACGCCCCAGGGGCATCCAATGCCGAGCCCAGCGTGATCGACAACCCACCCCGGCACGATAAGCCCCCATGGTTGGGTTCGACCTGCACCTCATCCGCCTCGCTATGCCCATGAACACCCCGCCAGGGATGGCGTGCCCTGCTGGAGAGAAAGGATTCCCGGATGCAGAGCAGGCCACCCTCATTCTGCCGGTTGAGGACCAATTTCGGCCTGATACCCGCAGCCACGAACGGGAACATGTCCCAAAAGAAAATGCCCGGCCTTATCGGGCCGGGCATCGATCATTTCAAAAGACAGATCCTGTCAGCGCATCATTCGCGATTGCCCATGAAGCGCAGCAGGAACAGGAACATGTTGATGAAGTCGAGATAGAGGCTGAGCGCACCCATCACGACCGTCTTGCCGACCATTTCCGTGCCGGCGACATAATCATACATGCTCTTGATCTTCTGCGTGTCATAGGCGGTCAGGCCAGCGAACAGCAGAACACCGATCGCACTGATCGCAAAATCGAGCGCGCTCGACTTCAGGAAGATATTGATCACCGACGCGACCAGCAGGCCGACGACACCCATGATAAGGAAGGTGCCAAATCCCGAAAGATCCTTCTTCGTGGTATAGCCGAACAGGCTCAGACCCGCGAAGGCCGCAGCCGTGGCGAAGAAAGTCTGGGCAATCGAAGTACCGGTATAAACGAGGAAGATGGAGGCCATGGAGAGGCCCATCACCGCCGCATAAGCCCAGTAGAGCATCTGCGCGGTTCCCGTCGACAAACGGTTGATACCGAAGCTCAGCACCATCACGAACACCAGAGGCGCAAACATGAGGACATATTTCAGGATTCCCGGCCCGGCGAGAATCTGGAAAGCAAGGCCACTTTGCGCAAACAGCATTGCGACAATGCCGGTCAGCAGCACGCCGCTCGCCATATAGTTATAGACCGACAGCATGTAAGACCGCAGTCCCGCATCATAGGCCGCAGGCCGTGCCGCAGGGGCGGCCCGGCCGAAACCGACGCTGTCCGTCCGGGGGTCAGACCAGTTTGCCATTATAAAATAACTCCTTGTTGCCGGCCTGTTTGCCGACTTCCGCTAATATCGGTGCATTGCACCCGAGTTTCAAGCAAAACCGGACATGGCCCGGCCATCCGGCGACCGGGAAATATTTTGAAACATAACATGCGGCCGCACAGAAACCCGCCAGCATGACAAGCCAGGCTCACCCCTTGACGATCACCCCGCAGGCAATCCGGCCTCCGGCATTCCCTGCCGGATCGGACATCATGTCATCCGGATCGGCATGGATCACCATCGCAGCCCCATCGGCATCCAGCAGCGGGTTGGCGCCATCATGGATCTTCGCCCCAGGGATAGTGAAACTCAGTTCCCCCTTGCCGTCAGCCCCGATCTGGAGATTAGGAAGATCTCCCATATGCGCTCCGGCAGGATTTTTAAGGCCATGCTGATGCTCTGCCGGATTCCAATGTCCACCCGCGCTCTTGAAATCGGGAGGATCGCAGCGGCCGGTCATATGGACATGGGCACCATGCTCTCCCGGCGCGAGGCCATTGGCCGCAATCTCTACCAGAATCCCATCCGCCTTCTGCGTAAAGCGAGCCTCACCAACAGGAATTCCTTCCGCATTGGCGAGCACCGTAATCGCACCATCTTCGCTGGCACCGGAGGCATTGCCCTCTCCATCGGTTACGGCCTCGTTCGACATGCCCACCGGAGCATCACCGGATTTCCCGCCGCAGGCAGAAAGAAACAAACCAGCAGCCAGAAGAGAAGCCGAACCCATGGATAGCAGACGAGAAGACATTTCAGATCTCCATGACAGATGAATTTCATCGGCGGGCTTAGCCCAGGGATTTCAGAATCGCGGCAAAACAAAAATCAGCCCGCTTTTGCGGGTCGATGTCTTCGCCCCATTGTTGCGAGTCTAATGCAAGAAACCCACCGAGGCAAATTCTCTCATACGACCGAAATCATGCCACAAATAAGAAAAGGGCCGATCCGAAGACCGGCCCCTCTATCTTTTGGATCATGTTCGGGAACCCAAAGCTCCCGAAACATGCCACTTAGTAACCCGAACCGGGCCCGTAAGTGATTTCAACGCGACGGTTCTGAGGCTCACGCACACCGTCAGCCGTTTCGACGCGCGGCTTGCTCTCACCGAAGGCTTCGGTGGAGATCACGCCGTCCGAAATGCCCTTGGACACAAGGTAAGCCTTGACCGAAGTGTTACGACGTTCGGACAGACCGATGTTGTACTTGGCGCCGCCCGAACGGTCAGCGTGACCGGCCAGCATCACCTGCGCATTGCCGCAGTTGCCATAAGCCGACACCGCGTTGTCGAGGATCGTTGCCGCATCCGGGGTGATGTCCGAAGAATCGAAATCAAAGAAGACGATGTACGGTCCCGGGGTGCACTCCGCGACCGGCGGCGGCGGCGGCGGGGGAGGCGGCGGCGGCGGGGGAGGCGGCGGCGGCGGCGGCGGCGGCGGAGCAGCAGCCGGCTCACCGAAGTTGTAGCTCAGACCGACCAGCAGGCTGTGCGTGCGCAGATCCGCATCAACCGGGGTGCCGGAACCGGCCCACGGAGAATAGTTGAGGCGGCTGCTCGTCACCATGTCGAGATTCTGGTGATTGAAGAAGCGATACTTCAGCGAAGCATCGATCCGGTCGGTCAGCGGCATGCGAACGCCGGCCAGAACCTGCCATGCAAAACCGGTATCCGAATCATCGACGACCGAGTTGTACAGATGGGTACGAGCGATACCGACACCACCGCCGACAAAGCCCTGCAGGCCGTCATCCGGACCGAAGTCCAGCAGGCCGTTCAGCATGAAGCTGAGCGAACGGACATTGCCCTTGGTGCTGCTGGGCGCGCCATTGGCAAAATCAGCCTGATCGGTCCAGGCCCGACGGAAACCGACCTCGGTTTCCAGGCGGAACATGCCGAAATCATAACCGATAACACCATCGACATCATAGCCGGTGTTATAATCGACCGTTCCGCTCGAATTGCCCAGTGCAGTGGTCGGCGTCGTGAAGTCAAGATCTTCAACGAGCATCGCACCACCATCGACGCCAATGTACCAGGCGTCATCGCGAGCGAGAGCGGGCGAAGCCATCGCGGTCGTCGCAAGAGCTGCTGCAAGAGCAAGCTTCCGCATATCTTTCCCCTTTCAAAATGGTCACTAAGACTGCCGGAACTCACTACTCCTTCCAAAGTTGCATGGCAAGATGCGTTTTCCGCAAACAGGAATAACGTCGAGCATGCAAAATTGGCGAAATAAAGCGCCTTTTCGCAGACATGGATATGTAAATATTTTGCAAAGACATCGTCAATTATTATGGCCCATCGATCAACCCATGGCCACGCAGAACCGCAAGCACTTGCGTCAGAACGGCGCGGGCCTCACTGTCCGCCACACTCCCTCCGACTGGGTCTGCTATAGCGCCGGCCCGTGGTCCGACAACCCGCGCTTCCTCAATATAGATGCCGTCCGGGCGCACCCGATCGGCTTCCCAACCGGAACCGTTATGGATGTAAACAATGCCGTCTTCGGCAACCGGCACCCGCATTCCCGCACGCGGGGGAACGAAACGCCACCCACCCGAAGTCAGACATGCAAGACACCCGTCATAGCCCGTCCACGCGCCGCTTCCGCCGGTCGCAACGATCCAGCACTGCCCTTCGATCGCCGAACCCGGCGGCTCCGCAAGCGAAGCACTCTCCGCCGCCGGCTGTAAAAGCATATCGACAATCGCCAGCGCCTCATTGTGCGTCACCTCCTTCTGTGCTTGCCCGGAAGAAAGAAAAGGCAAGGCAAAACGATCACTCCTGTCTACGGCCATGTCGGATTATCTCCCTTGTCTGACGGCGGCCGCCTGCGGGCTCACACCGTCACCTCGATGGTGGCAGGGCGCCCCGCACCGTGCGTGCCCACCTGCCTGATCTCTATAGTCACCGGCCCGCTGATCCCCGCCAGCCGGTCCGCCTCCATGGCCGCCGCGCCATAGACCCAGCCGGGCGAGAGGGTTTCGACGGTGCGAATCACCGTTCCGGCATGGAGTAGCGCAATACGATAGAGTTCCAGCTCCTCGCCCATCGGCGCATCGGTTCCGTCATTCCATCGCCAGCCATTGCGACTTCGCCTCACCCAGTCCACATGCCAGCCCCCGCCGTCGAAGCGGGCACTGACATGAACCGGCGACAGCGGCAGCATCGCCTGCCCCGTCACCGCCTCCCGCGCCTGCACCGGGGTCAGATCGCCGATACCGATCGCATCGATCAGCACCGTCGCGCCAATCTGCACATGATCGGATGAGAGCGAGACAAGGCTGTCCTCGCTCAGCAGCAAAAAGCGCTCGCCAATCTCATGGGCCGCCATCGCCCATTCCGTGGCGCGGCGCCCGCGCAGCAACCGCGCGAGCCGCCACCGCGCCGGGCCAACCTGCTCCGCCTCACCGAACTGGATTATCTCGCGCCCCAGCAAAGCCCGGTTGGCGCCGGCCAGCAACGCCGCATCGCTCACCCCGCCAAGCAGCATCATATCATTGAGCAATTCCACCTCGACTGTTGAGCGCATGTCGAACAACGCCGCCGCCACCCCCGCCTCCGGCAAAACAGCCACCCTGCCCATGGTCGCCGACGGCGCCGTCGCCCCAAGCGAAGTCAGGCCGCCAGTCTGCCCGTCCTCGACGAACAGTTCGGCGGATCGCCACCCTGTCTGCGCTCCGGCGGCGGCCACCACTACCGCCGGAGCGGCCGGAAGATCCTCCCCCGGAACCGGCAATTCGGCAACGATCAGGCTGGTCTGCCCATGCAGGGCATCGACCTGCGCCACGGTTTCGCCCGAACTGGCGGGCGCATCGGCAACCCCGGCGCCACCGATCCGGCTCAGGCCCAGCCGCACCCCCATCGCCTCCCATTCGCTGCGGTCGATGCGCCAGCGTCCGGCCTGCCCTTCGACCGAGACGATCCTGCCCAGATCGCAGGTCAATGCCCGCCAGTCGCATCGCAATTCCATCGCATTGCGTCCGACCCACAGGCGCTGCAACCGGTTTTCCGCAAGCGCCCGGGCCGCAGCCGCCTCCAATGTGGCGGGCAGATCGAGATTGGCCTCCTCCCGCCCTGCCCCCGGCCGCTCCGCCATCTGCGCCCCCGCCTGATAATCGCGCGCAGGATCATAATGACGCGCCATCAACCTGATCGGCACCTCTTCGGCCCGCCCGCGCGATATCGTCATTCCCCGCTCCGCCTTGCCGTTGAACGAAGCGCCGACCATCGCCTTCCCGATAAGGCCATCCCCCTCCGTTCTGCGGGTCAGTCGCAGGGTTCCGCCGCTATCCTCAACCGCGACATCCAGCCCCTCGACCAGCGGCGACAACGCATCGGCGATCCCCGCACCGCTCGCCGCATAGCCGCCGATCGTGGGCACATCGCCTGCCATTCCCGCCTCAACCGCTCCGCCGCTCAGCTCATGAGCGATGTCGGAAAGCAACACATCCCCATCGTCCGCGACCACTTCGAAAGTGAGCGACGGGATGCGATTGCCATAATCGGCCAGTTGCAGATCCTCGAACACCGCATAAGCGATGCCGCGATGCGCGGGCGTGACACTCCCTCCCTTGTGCGCCGCGATCAACGGATCGACCGGCTGATCCCCGCTCCCGTCATGCAGACGAAACGCACCAAGCGAAGTCTTGAAATCTCCCGCGGCCCCGCGCAGCAAATTGCCATCGGCCCAGATGCGCCGTACCGCCAGAATGCGCCGGGCAGACAAGGCGACCGCGAAACTGGCGCTATAGCTATAGGTGGTAACGCTCGGTTGCCCCTTACCACCGCCCTGTTTGTGCCGCCGCTCGATCAGGTCGGTCGCCCAGATCACCGATCCCGCAACCCGGATCGTCCCGAAAAGCTGCGGTATCTGGTCACCATAGCGCGACGTCTGCAAACGCAGGTCGGACAGGCGCGCACCTTCCCGCCCCTTGGGCCTGAACAGCAACTGGCTATCCACCACCTGCCCCAGCGTCGCACCGATCGCCGCGCCAATGGGGCCGCCCAGCACCGTGCCCACGGCGGTCAGGATCATCGTCGCCATGTGAATACTCCTTGTTTCAATAATGGCCCAGCACGGATCGACATTGCCCTTCGGTCGCCTGCGGCCTCAGCCTTGATGACCTGCGAACGGCACTTTTCCGCGCTTCCGATGCTCACGTACCTTGAATACGCCCCATTGAGACGAGACGCGTGGCCGGCTTCAAGGCTCGCCATCTTCTGGATGTCGATCCGCCCTGGAGGCGGAGCCATTCAACCGCCACCGCTCCAGCACCGGCCAGGGCGATTCTCCGGGCATCTCGACCACCCGCCCCAGTCCGGCATGGGCATGAATATGCCCGCCATCCGGCACAAGTTCGTCGCTCGTCGCGATCATCAAATGAAACTGCCCCACCCCGACCCTGACCAGCACCACATCGCCCGCCCGCCCGCATTCCACCGGCCTTAGCCCGGCCCGCGTCAGGCCCTGATGGAACAGCGAAACATGCCCGCCCCTGATGCTGTAGCGGGCCGGCGCGACACACAAGGCCCGGCCTTGCCCCGCCGCCTCCAACGCCAGCATGACAAGGCCGACACAATCGACCCCGCTCTCGCGACTGCGCCCGTGCAGGCGAAACGGCACTCCCACCATCGCCCGCGCCGCCGCCACAACCTGCGCGCCGCAATCCATCTCAGCCCGCACCGGGATAGCGGGTCAGGAGATCGCTGCCCGGCAAATAGGGCTCGCCCTGAAAATTGACCGCATTGCCGAACCGCGCCGAACAGGTCGCGATCCGCTTGTCGCACCCCTCGACAATCAGCGCGCGCGTCCCTGCCACCACATTGAATATCGGCAGGTCGGACAGAGTGACGCTCTCCGCATCATTGGCAATGATCGACTGGACAAGACCACAATTCCCGCCCTCCAACCAGCGCAACGAACCGAAAACATAGTTTCCGGCCACCAGCCCGCCACCGCTGACGATCGCCATCTCATCGCTCATCCCGGCAACCCGCACGACCGCCCGGCGCGGCGCGAGATCGACCCGGCAGGCCCCGTCACCCAGCCTCGCCCGGCATCCCGGCGCTGTCTCCGGCGCCACCGGCCGCTCCAGCATCGCATGGGGGCCGCGCAGTTCCACCGCGAAACTCTCCCCCTGCTGCTCGACCGTCCCCAGTTCTCCCCGCATCAGTTCCAGCCACAGCTCCCCCGGTGCCGTCCATTCGGTCAGGTGCAGCCACAGCGCCGCCCCGTCCCACCGCCCCGCGCGCAAATCGCTCTCCCGGATCGCATCGCTGCTGAGCGCGCCCTGCAGGTCCATGCTCTCGACCTCAAGGCCGATACCGCGCCTGACCGCAGACGGCACCAGCCCCGGCGCGGCCGCATAAGGAAAACCCTCCACCACCAGATCCCGGTCATGGCTGGTCAGCCCGATCGCCACCCCATCACGCCGCTCCAGCCGCCAACAAAAGGCAAGTGCCACCAGTTCCTGCGCCAATATCGCATCCGCCGTCATTCGCGTATCTCCACCAGCGGCACCGACGGCGCTTCCCCTGCGGCAAAAGTTGCGCGGCTGATCTCCAGCCGGTCCTCGGCAAACCGCACCGGCACATCGAACCGATAGCCGCAGCGCAGCGCAGCCCCTTCCGCCGGAGCCGTATCGAACGCGATCACCCCCAGCCCTTCATGAATCCACCCGGCGACCTGCTCGATCCCGTCCACCGCGATCCTGATGCTGCCCGCGACCGGCCGGGTGATGAACCGCTGCTGCGCATCGACGCCCCCGCCATAATATTTGGCGAGACGAAAGCGGCTGGTCACGCCGTCCCCAATACCGAGCGGCTGGTCGATCGCACTTACCGCCTCGCCCATGGGGGCGCTCTGATGGTCGAACGGATCGGTGAACCGAAATCCCCGTGCCGCACCCCGGCGCGCCCGGAAAAAGGCGATCAGCGTCACCAGATCGGCCTCCGAGCGCACCCCCGGTCCGGCATCGAACCGCAACCGCGCATCGGCCCAGTCGCTGCTGCGCCGTTCATGACCCGACAGGCTCTCGACCGTCTGGGTCGAAAAGGCGGGCGTCACGCTGGCCTCCCGCCCGATGCCGAGCGGAAACTCCACATCGTCAAATGCCTGCATATCTTCTCCCTCGCCCAGATCGAAAAAGGTGAACCCGTCCCGCGCCACCTGCGGCAGCGCCCAAATGAAGGTCGCCGCCACGCCCCGTGCCTGTCCGGCCCGCGCCGCCGCCTCGATCCTCGGCCAGTGGGCCTGTGCGTCTCTGCCGTTCAGCACGAAGCCGGAAAGATAATGCTGCTCCTCCGCCGCATAACCGAGCCGCGCCGTCGCCGCCGCGACCCCGGCGGCCGTAAGCGCACCGCGCCCTTCCGTCACCCAGTCATAATCCTCCAGCTGCAGCACATCGAAAGCAGGCTTCGCCCAGCCCGAAGGCATGTTCGCCCGCTTCGCTTCCGGCGCCGACGGGTCGAGGATGGTCGGCAGATAGGCGAGCAGGTGCAGGATCGTGCCCGGTGCCTCCTCCCGCACCGCTTCCCCCAGCGCCGCCGTGGATGCCGCCAGCACCACCCCCGCCTCGTCGAGCAACGCCGCCTGTTCCGCATCGATCGGCCCGCGCATATCCGCTATCGATACCGGACTGCCCCCAAACACAGCCCTCGCCGCCTCATCATAAAGACAGATGCGCCCATCCTCCGGCATGATCCACCACCATGGCTCCCCCACCTGGAATTTGGGGACGAGGCCCGCATTCCGGCCCATTGCGATGAACGCCCGCCCAACCGCCCACAGATAGGCCATCGCCTCCTCATTCGCCGGAGACAGCAGGGTCGAGGGCGGCTCCCATCCGGTCAGTGCCGGATCGCCATTTTCCGCCCGCTGTTTCCACCCTTCCGGGCAATGCGCATCGAGCAGTTCGTAAGACAGCGACCAGATGATCCCGAACCCCATGTCCCGCGCCCGTGCCGCATAATCGGCGTGCCAGCGCGCGCAGGGCGCGTTGATCGCACCGCCGTCAAGACTCGCGATCCAGCCACCATCCCCCGCTTCCAGCCGGAAATAATGGCTCATCCCGACATAATGGAGAATATCGCCGCGATAACCGAGCGCCTGCATCTGCCGCACCAGCCGCTCGGGCGTCTGGTTATAGCCGTCATCATAGCCGGTCGCGATCGACAGCCCATGCTCGGGCAGCATCACGTCCCCGACCGTCAGCACCGATCCCGATCCGTCGCAACGGATGCCGCTCATCTCGGCCCAGCCCTCCTGCGCATGCGCAAAGGGCGTCACCCCTGCGTCATAACCGGGCGCGACCAGCGACAGGAACATCCGGTCGACATCGCCCGCCCACACCGGGTCGGCGTCCTCCGGCAATGCATAGCCGCCCTTCAACGCCCCGAAATCAAGGTCGATTGCGGCATCCTCGGCATCGCCCTGTGCATAGTTCCAGAGCCGCACATACCAGCTCCGCGCCCGCCCATCGGCATCGCGTCCCTCGATCGTCAACGTCGGCCCGTGCCGCGCATCCAGCGGCTTCACCCCCCCGCTCCGCCAGCGAAAGCGCAGGCGGCAATGCCGGAAATCCCGCGCCGTCTCATAGGCAAGCAGCGGATGGCTCCACTTGTCCTCCGCCTCCCAGATCAGCCCGGCCAGATCGCCCGATCCATGAAACACCGCATCGACACGCAACGCATCGGGCGCGGTGGTAACGACGCTCGCCACCATCGGCCGGGGAAAGTTGACGGTCCAATAGGCGGGCGCAAAACGTTTGATAACGCCACTCTTCTGCCCCCCCCGCCCGGATGCCAGCCAATAAGCCATAGGATTGTCCTTCAAAAATGGAGGGCGCCTACCCCCGGATAAGCCGCCTGATCCGCGCGCTATTGGCTCAGTGCATTGCGCACATTGCGCGCAATCTGGCGCGAACTGCGTGCCAGCGCCTGCGGCGCGCTGTTTTCCGGCGCGGCAACAGTGATCGACACGCGCACATCCCGCGCGCCGCCCATGCCCCCTGCTGCCACCACCTGCCCGCTCGACGTCGGCACGAACAATTCCGGCCCGTTCTCGCCAACGCGATAGGCGCGCCCCGGCGACACCGGCCCGCCGGTCGCCCGCCCCGGCACCCCCAGCGCAGCCATGCCAATGGTCGCGAGGCTGCCCAGCAAGCCTCCTCCCGAACCGCCACCGCCCAACGCCGACAGCCCCGACGACAGGGCGCTGCGGGCAATGCTGTTCATCACGCTGAGCGCCACGCTGCGCAGATCCTCAAACCCCAGCTTCCCGGTCCGCACCGCTCTCAGCAACGCAGTCTCGATCGCTCGCCCCGCCCGCTCGGCGCCACCGCCCAGCACGCCTTCCAGCCCCTGCCGCATGTCCGACATATCGCGGGCAAAACCCTGCGTATCGGCCCTCACCGAAATCACCAGCCGGTCGATTTCCTCATCCATCGGGAAACATCTCCTGCAATCGGGCCATCGCCTCGCGTGACGGCGGCGCGGCGCCTGTCACCGGGCTGTCCGCGCCCAGCATCGCGCGCACCACCGCATCCATCTCCGCCGGGGTGGCGCGCCAGAAACGCTCCGGGCTCCAGCCCAGATGCCAGCCCGCCAGCCCGGCAAGGCGCAACGCCACCGACGCGAACCGCCCGCGCGCTCTCTCGCCAGCACTTCCACAACCGGCATCGCTCACGCGTTGCCCGCCAATATCTGGCGCAATATCGCCTTGAGCACCGGAGCCGTCGCGGCCAGCCCCTGCGCCGCCACCGCCTCGCCCAGTTCCGCGCGACCAATGCCCCCGGGCCAGCCGTCGCGACAATGCCAGAACAGCGCGACCATCTCGGTCAGGCGCAACTCTCCCGCGCTCGCCCGCTCGACCAGCGCGAAGAGCGGCCCCAGTTCCTCCTCGGCGGCGACAAGCGCTTCGAAACTCGGCCGCAGCCGCAGGCGCTCGCCATGCAGGATGATCTCCGCCTCGCCACGCAGCTTATTGGCCGGGCGCCCGGCTTCTCCCCCGCTCACAGGCTCTCCACCGCGCCGGAACTTTCGAGGCTGATCGTATAATTGCGCTCGCCATTATAATCGCCCGCATAATCGAGCCGGGTGACGAGGAAACGCCCGCGCATCCGCTCCCCGCTCTCAAAGCTCAGTTCATAATCGTCGAGCACCCCGGTCAGCGCATTGCCCCGTACCCGCGTCTCTCCGACCGACCCGGTAAAAATGCCCGCTGCCGACACGCTGACCGCGCGCACGCCCGCGCCCGAAAGCAACTCCCGCCAGCCGCCCGAATCCTTGCTGGTGATGTTCACCGCTTCGCCGCTCAACTGCAACTGGGTGGTGCGCAAACCGGCGATGGTGACATAGGTCAACGGCGCGTCGCCATTGCCGATCTTCAACAAGAAGGCACTTCCTTTTTCGACGCTCATGGCGCATTACTCCTCATGATGACTGGCGGTCGTCAGGGCAGCCGGAGAGGCCGGGTTTCAGCACCGCTGAAACCGTCTCCAAACTCCCTTTCACCGCGATTTCGGATGGAGAGGTTCTATGGTTCTGATTGCATTGATTCTGGCCGCCGCTCCCGCCGATGCGGTCGCCGACAATCGGCGCGCCTATGCCGCCTGCCTCGACAGCTACACCAGCGGCGCCATCGGCAAGAGCATGGCGAAAGACGCCTTCATCGTCGGCCTGAAGGCGAAATGCGCCGACAAGGAAGCCAGCTTCCGTCAGGCGCTGACGGCCGCTGACAAAGCAGACGGGATGAGCGAGGCCGAGGCGAAGGAAGATGCAGACGATCAGGTCGGCGGCTATGTCGATCAGATGGTCGAGAAGTTCCAGACCGGCGAATAAAACCGCCCGTCCCCCCGGTTCCGCTTCACTCCGCGAGCACCCGGATGCGGTAATCGATCACCGCATTCCATCGCCCGTTCCGTCCTTTGAGCAGACGGGACCGGATCATGCGCAGGCTACCGATCCGCCAGCCCGCCACCGTGCCCGACAGGCGCTGCACCGCGCCATCCACCATCGGCAAAAGCCCGCCGATACGGGTCGGCGTTTCCCGGTCGTCTTCGATGGTGATGGCGATCCGCAATTCCCGGCCCGGCTTGTCCTTGGTCGCCCAGTCGGCGCCCTCGCATTCGCCTATCACCACCGTCGGCGGCGTCGCCTTGATCGGTGTGCCATCATGGATGCGGTTCACCGCCGCCATTAACGCCGCATCGCCACGCAACTCCGCCAGAACGGCCGCGCGAATATCGCTTTCCGCATTCATCGGTTCCTTCTCCCGATATTTCTGAGCGCAGCATCGCGCAGCCAGCGATCCAGCAGCCCCCGCCCCTCCAGCACGACCCTATCCGCCTCGAGGCTCGCCGCGATGCCGCTCATGGCTCCGGCGGCGACCACAATCTCCTGCCGCCGCCGTTCGGCGCGATCTGCGGCCATCCGATCCGCCCTCTGCTGCGCTGCTCTGAACGGCTCGTCCCTGTCGCTCATGCGATCCGCATCCTGCGCCAGGGCCGCCACAGCGCGCTCACGATTGCGGGCGGGGCCTCGCTCGCATTCTCTGCGAACAGATGCGCGGCCAGCCTTACGATCCCCTGTTTCAACGGATCGGGCAGGTCCTCCCAGCTTTCGGCAATCCCGGCGGTCAGATCGACCCTGACCCGTTCCCCGATACCGGCCCCGATGCCCGTTCCACTATCGGCCTGCATCACCCGGACCCAACCGTCGCCGTCTGCGCCGATATCGACCGCATAGCTCCCCACCGGCAACAGGCTCGCCACGCCATCGGAAGAGAGGCGGGAAACCGCCCCGATCGTCCGCACCGGGCAGGTGGTGAGCCGCCGCCATTCCCGGCCCGCCCGCACCGTTTCCGTTCCCGCGCGCCGGAACAGCCGCTGCGCGCAGAAATCCTCGCCCATGCCGATCGCCGACCGGCAGGCGGCGGCCAGCGCAACATCGTCCTGCGCGGTTTCGATGCGTAGCCAGGCCTTGGTTTCGGCAACCACCGCTGCCACAACTTCCTGCGCCACCGCAGTCATGTTCACCGTCATTCGGACGCTCCCCGCCTTGCTCTTTCCCGCCTCGGCGGGACAATTTTTCGCGCGAAGACCGCAGGAAAAGCGAAAACGGCCATACCGCCTTCTCCTCCCCCGGCCTCCGCGCAAAACCGGTCCGTGCCGCCCGATCAGGCGGTGGCGAACTTCATCAGCTTGATCGCTTCCGAATTCATCACCGCGCCGCCCAGCCGCTTCACCGCGTAGAAATGCACGAACGGCTTGTTGCTATAGGGGTCGCGCAAAATGCTCGTCTCGTTGCGCTCGGCAATCACATAGCCATGCCGGAAATTGCCGAAGGCGATCGACAGGCTGTCGGCGGCGATATCCGGCATGTCCTCCGCCTCGATCACCGGATAGCCGAGCAGCGTCGCGGGCTGCCCGGCGCTCATCGACGGCTGCCACAAAAAGGCCCCGTCCGCCGTCTTGAACTTGCGGATGCGCGCCAGCGTCGCGCTGTTCATCACAAAGGCCGCCCCCTGACGATAGGGCGCCTTCAACGACTGGACGAGATCGATCAGCCTGTCCTGCGGGCTGGTCGTCGGGAAGGCCCCGACCGATCCCGACGCGAGATATTGCAACGTACCGAACGCCCGCACCCCGTCCGCCTCGTCCGTCGCCGCATAGGTCAGAAATCCCTTGGGCTGATTGACGCCGCTGCCGTTCACGAACGCCGCACCCTCGGCCCGCGCAAATTCCTGCGCGATCTCGCCCGCCAGCCAGCCCTCGACATCGAAAGCGGCATCGTCCAGCATCGCCTGGCTGGCCGCCGGATTGGCGAACAACTCACCCCAGGGCGGCGCGATCTCGTTAAAGACCGGCGTGCCCGTCTCTGCCCGCGCTCCGGTTTCGCTCGCCCAGCCCGAAGGCGTACCACCGCTCGCGACCAGCTTGCGATATCCAGCGGTTCCGGTCTTCACCACATGGGCAACCGCACGGATCGGCGAGATCGCCTTCAGCGTCACCTCGATCAGCGCATCGATCTCGCGCGGCACCGCATAGCCGCCCGCCGCCCCGCTCGCGCCGGACAGGCTCTTCAGTTCCAGCCCGGCCTCCTGCCCGCGCCGCACATAGCGATCGATAAAGGCCGCCCGCGCCGGATCGGCCTCGCCCCCCTTCACACCGTCGAGCGCCGGACGCTCGACCCCGCCCCGCCGGACCGCCGCCACCTGTCCTTTCAACGCGGCCATATCGGCTTCGAGAGTCGCAATTCTGTCCGCCCCGGCGATCGCGTCAAAGCTCTCCTCCAGCGCATCGGCTTTCACTTCATACATAGGCTTCTCCTGCAATGAACCCTTGCGGGCCGCCCGGGACATCCGGCGACCCCAAAACAAAAAAGGCCCCCGAAGGAGGCCCCATCCACAATCCTGTCTGCCGCGATCACGCCGGAGGCGGCACGCCTTCCACCGCATGGACCCGCGCTCCCGGCTGCATCGGGAAGCTGACAACGCTCACCTCGATCAGGTCCAGCTCCCGAAGCACACGCGGCACCCGCCCCTCGGCCCGCCTCACGCGATAGCCAAAGGACAGCCCGTTCACCCGCCCCGCCTTCAGCAGCGCCGCCGCCTCCCTCACCACCGCATCGCCACCCCCGCAATGCACCTGCCCGCCCCCATGCCCGCCCCCGAGCCCACCCCCCCTCGCGGCCACCCGCCCGATCACGCGCAGCCCGCGCGCATCCTCGGCCATGCACTCGATCATACCGATCGGCCGGTCGGGCCGATGCTGCCACAACAGCGGCACCCGCCGCCCCCGCCACTGCGCGATCGCCCGCGCAAACGCTCCCTTGCGGATGATGTCGCCGCCCCGGTCCTCCCGGTCGAACAGCGCCGCATAGCCCGCAAAACGCACGCCCGCGCCCACCTGCCCAGCGCGCGCGCGCTCCTCGCCCTCGCTCTGGCCCTCGCAACGCATCGCCCCGCTCATCCCTTCACCAGCCCGAACAGCCCCAGCTTCACCGCCATGCCGATCAGCACCAGCGCCAGCACCCCGCGCGCCAGCCAGCCGATCACCGCCCCACGCACCGCCACCTTGGCATCACGCCAGGCGCTCAGCAGTTCGCGCAGCTCCCGCACATCCCCCTCGGCCTCCCGGTCCGACAGGCCCAGCCGGTCCAGCGCCCGCACCGCCCCCATCTCGCTCGCTTCCTCGACCAGCGCGCGCAGCATCACAAGGTCGCCCCCGGTGCCCTCTGCCTGTGCGACCAGACCGGCCAGCATATCGCTATCCTTCATCACCCGCCTCCACGCTGCTCGCCACCACAATCCCCAGCATCGCCCGCTTCTCGCCGGGCGTCAGGAAATCCGCCGCCGCCACCCGTTCCCAATGGGCGGCGCGTTCGTCGGACAATTCCGCCACCGCATCCTGATCGACGGCAAGGTCCAACCCCGGCATCCACGGCCGCAACCCTTGCGCGATCCCGCCCAATATCTTGTCCATCAACGGCGAGACCGTCTGCCGCCACAGCGCCTTGTTCGCCTCCCTGTAATTCGCATAGCTATTGTCGCCCGGCAGACCGAGCAGCAGCGGCGGCACGCCGAAGGCCAACGCAATCTCCCGTGCCGACGCCTCTTTCAGCGCGACGAAATCCATCTCCGCCGGCGTCATGCTGAGCGACTGCCATTTCAGCCCGCCTTCGAGCAGCATCGGCCGCCCCGCATTGGCCGCCCCCTGAAAGGCATCCGCCATTTCCTGCTTCAACCGCGCGAACTGGTCGGCGGAAAGCAGCGCCCCATCCCGCCCGCCGTCATGAACCAGCGCGCCGCTCGGTCGCGCCGCATTGTCGAGCAACGCCTTGTTCCAGCGCGTCGCCGCATTGTGAATCGCGACCGGCCCAGACGCCGCATCAAGACACCCCAGCCCATAATGATCGTCGAGCGGATTGATCGCCTTCAGATGCAGGATCGCGGTACGCCCGGCGCCGTCTTCCGCTTCCAGCCGCGTCACCCGCTCCCCGACCCGATAGCGATAGGCGACCGGCCAGCCGCGCGCATCGACATCGACACTCACCCGCTCGGGTCGCAGCGCGAACAGCTCGACCGGCTGCCCCTCCCCATCGCACAGAAGCTGCACATAGCCATTGCCGTGCAGCACCAGATGCAGCGCCAGTGTTTCGATCAGCCCCTGCCCTCCCGATGCATGGCGCACCAGCTCTCGCGCCCGGCCATTATCCGCCGCGCTCGCACCGCGCACCACGACCGGCGTTCCCCCGGCCCGCTCCGACACCAGCCGCACCGCACGCTGCGCCACCGGATTGGCGAGCACCCCCGCCCGCACCTGCGGTTCATAGGCGGCAGGCCATTCCCCCATCCCGCCGCCGCCAAAGCCTCCCAGCCCATAGGCGCGCGACAGGACCGGGCGCGGCGATGCCGCCGCACCCTTCCATCCGAACAATTTCATAAAGATCACTCCTTGAGCACAGGATATCCGGGCTTCGCACCTCCGCGAAGGCCGAAGAAATTCAGGCCGTTATCAGGCCCATCCCCACGCCGCGCACCGCCGCCGAAGTCCGGTCCGACACATCCAGCTTGTCATAGATGCGCCGCAAATAGGTATCGACCGTCGCCCCTGACAGACTCAGAATATCCGCGATCACGCTGTTGCTCTTGCCGCGCGCGACCCAGCCGAGAATTTCCAGTTCCCGTGCCGATAACGGCTTTTCCAGCGGTGGTCGGTCTGGCAACAGCTGGCACAGACGCATATGCGCCGCCTGTGCCATCAGGTGCATTTCGTCGACCGGTGCCTCGTCCAGCACCGCTTCGTTTTTTACATTACCGATGGCGATATTTCCGCTGCGCCCATGGGGGCCGAACACCGGCAGATTATACCCATCGCCCAGCCCCACTGCGCGCATACGCTCCAGAAAATGCTGCTGTTCCACACCGGGATCGATCATCTGCCACGCCCGGGACCAGCGTATCGGCGCGCCCGTTGAAAGCGCGAAGGCGGGGCCGGGGTCGAATTCCCCCAGCCCCTCGTCAATATAGGCCTCGCTGACGGCTCGCGGAAAACCGCGGTGGATGATGTTGAACCCCTTGCGCATGCCGATGCTACCCCGGCTGGCAACGAAATAGGCAAGGCCATTATACCCCTTGGCGCGAAAATATCCGCGCAACAGGCGCCATAGCTCAGCCGGCGTCCCCGCCTTGCCGATCTGGTCAAGCCCAGGGTGCAACTCTTGTCCTCATCTTCCGAATCCAGGTGGCTATACTATCAATCCGTCACATCGACCACCCGTGCATTGGGGCAACAACCAGGATTTTCCAGCCCGAAACGAGACATTACGAATGAAAACGATTGTTTTCAAACACTTAATCCTCTCTATCACCAGCCCTGGGGTCAGGCCCCTAGGGTCAGGACCCATTACTGGCACCGTTGAGGTTTGAAGCAAAATGGCTCAGCGCAAGGAGGAAAGGCGCAGGAATATGCCGATATTTCCAGACTTTTCGACGCAGCGCCGGGCCATTTT